>CAZDYA010000048.1:0-8743 GCA_964509515.1 uncultured Spirochaeta sp. | reverse complement strand
ATATCCGAGGTGGGATTTAACGGCGGGTTGCCGGAGTCGGCGGCGTAGAGCTTGGCGGTATGGATGCGCTGGCTGGTTCGAATTACTTCGATGGCAAAGGTTGCTTCCGCCCGCCGTAAATCGGCAAAGTCAGGCTGCTCATTATTGACGATGCTGGTTTGCGGCGGTATACTTGACTCAAGGAGCTGGGTCATGAGTCAGATTACGATACGAAACCTGCCGCCTGAGTTGGAGCATGTCGTGCGGCGCCAGGCTATCGAGCAAGGCATCAGTTTGAACGACGCCGTACAGCGTTTGTTGCGTCAGGCCGCGGGGCTGGAAGAAGGCAGTAGTCGGCGGCGCAATCTGCGTGACTTGGCAGGCAGCTGGTCGCAAGAAGACGTCAGTGCCTTTGCAGCTACCCAGCAGGGTTTTGACAGCATCGATCCGGAAATGTGGCAATGAGATTGACTATTGATACCAACGCCTACGTGGCCTTTTGCCGTGGCCAGGAAACGGTGGTCCGTCAAATGGAAGAAGCCGAGCAGCTGCTGGTGCCGACCGTGGTAGTTGGTGAGTTGGTGGCTGGTTTTGTGCAAGGGAGCCGCCAACAAGAGAACTTTGAGCTTTTGGAAGCCTTTTTGGAGCAGCCGGGGGTGGTGTTGCAGCCGATTGGCCAACGCGAAGCCTACCGTTTTGGATTGCTGATTAAAGCGCTTCGGCAGGACGGCACGCCTATTCCTGCCAATGATGTCTGGATTGCTGCGGCCGCTCTTTGTGCCGATGCTGTTTTGCTTACCCGCGACGCTCACTTTGCGCAGGTTTCCGGCCTGCTTACCGTGTCCTTCTAAGCGTTGTGTTCCATTCCAGGATGGTCAAATGCCAGAAAATCGAGCAGGCGGCGTAGCTGCAGGGGGCCGGAGGCCTTTTCCAGGCGCAGATCGGCGACCAGCTGGACGCCGGGAAAGCCGTAACGCTCATGGAAGTAGGCAAGGTTATCATCCAGATTACGATCCGTGTTTTTTACCTCCAACATTAGTTCCGGCAGGCCATCGGTCACCAGCAGGAAATCGACTTCCCGCCCCTCCTTGGTCCTCAGGTAGCTGAGTTGTCGACGCCGGCCATCATTGTCTTCTTGTAGGCATAGCTGCCGATACAGGGACAAGGCTACCATATTTTCCAGTCGCTGACCCTCTCCCTGAACCAACGGGGTATCAAAAAAATACAGCTTTGGCTGTTGTTTGAGCGAGCGGGCAATGGATTTGTGGAAGGGGTAGATGCGGAACACAATGTAAAGGGCTTCCAGGATTTCAATGTAGTGTTTTACCGTGTTTGGGGAAATGCCAATATCCTCGGCCAGGCTTTGGTAGCTTAACGGTGAGGCCACACGGCTTTGCAAAAGCTCGACCAAAAGATTCATGGCCTTTAGTTGGGTGATATTCTCGTAGTTTAGAATATCTTCTCTGATTAAGCCGTCCAGGTACTGGCGTCTCCACCGCATGGCATCCTTGTTGTCCTCGGCCAAAAACGGCTCTGGAAAGCCTCCCCGTGTCAGGTAATGTTCCAGTGGGTACTTGGTTCCTGTTGCGGCCAACTCGGCGGGGGTAAACGGGAACAAGCGATGATGGAAATATCGCCCGGCCAGGCTGTCGCCGGATTGGCGAAAGGTCTCCAGGCGGGCGCTGCCGGTTACCAGTACGGTTTGCCCAGCGGGGCTGGTATCCCAGACACCTTTCAGATAGTTTTTCCAATTAGGCATTTTGTGTATTTCATCGAACACCAGCAAGTCCGCGCTCGACGCCCATGCCTGATCCTTAATTATGGTTCTATCCTGTTCGTTATCGTAGTTTAAATATACCGGCCTGGAATGGGAGCTCATTACCCTTTGTGCCAACCAGGTTTTGCCCGCCTGCCTGGGGCCAGAAACAAACACCATTTTTTTTGATAAATCCAGCAGTATCTGTTTTGTTTGTTCGCGCACCATTCTGCCAATTATAATCCCGTTTGCAGAATAGTCAAGCCTATTTCGCAATACGCTGCGGAGTAGTCATTCTGCTGGCCTTGCCAATCCGCTCCAGCTGAGGGTGTCTTGGCGTGAGGGATATTAGGAGTGCGTTAGCAGCCGCGGCCTATTGAGGGGCAGGCTTGGTATGGCCGGGGAGGGTCGGGCATGGCCGTGATGGGCTGGGCAGCGCCGGTTTTGCCGGGCCGCGGCCGGAGCGCCAGCCGGGCGCACGCCAGTAGCCCGGCGGTTTGGCGCGCAGCTCCGATTAGCCCGACCACGCCGTCAGGCGGGGGCACGCCATGGAAAAATATCGCTTCCTTGTACTATATTTACAGGTACAGATTTGGGGTTTTGAAAAGGGGGATGGTATGCAAATGAAGAGTGGTTTTTTGGTGCTGGTCATTTTGCTGGGCGTCATGTTTTTGCTGGTGGGGTGCGATTTTTTGCGGCCTAATAGCGATGTATATGTTACGGTGGATACGATTGGGGCTACGTTGATAACGGTGAAGTTTCTGGAGCCGACCGACAATGCGGGTAGCTATTTGAATGATTTTGATAATTCGGTCGGGATAGAGCAGGTGGATGGCTACGAATGGTATCTTTATCAGGTGCCGAAAGGTACTTATGATGTGTATATTGAGTGGACTGGCGGAATAGAATCCAATGGGCGTGCCAGGGTTACGCTTGATGCCGATAGTGCTTCCAATGCGTGGGCGGCGGTTTATGTTGATCCGGATGGTAACGTTTGGGGCGAAACCGGCGGCGGTGACTTTGAGCCGCTAATGAGCAATAATTATTAGCGTTTGGAAGCGCTTGGACGGGCTGCAAAAAAGGGGTAGTAATGCAGATTCAAAACGAAGATAGCTTTATTAAAAACGTGGAGGATCTGATTGATCCGGCCGAGGTGTGTAATCTTTTCTTTTTTCAGCGCTTTAGGCGGCTTATGCCCAAGGCGCTTTTTAAGCGCTTGCTGGTTCGTACTTCGCGCAAGACGCCTTACATGGGTTTTGTGATTGAGCCGTACAGCCTGTTTCTGTTTTTTAAGATAAAGGATGTGGATGCGGCCCGGGCGATGCTGCCGGCGCGCTTTGAGCTGGTGAAGGCCTGTGTTTTTGAGGGCGATGAGCCGGATTATTATTATGGTATTGGGAACTTGAATACGCGGGGCAGCACCTTTTGGGGGGTGCGTTTGGAGTCCTATTTGATTGCGCGTGATACCGAGACGGGGCTTATCTCCTGGATTTTCTTTGATATTTTGAGCAACACGATTATTGCGATTCCTTCGGAGGGGATCACCGGGCCGAACAGCAGGAACGCGATGTTTACGACCAACGCGAAGGGCGATATTTACCTGAATATCAAGGATGATAGGAGCGACCGGGAACTGGTGCTAAAGGGCAACTTGCAGAACGGCAAGCTGCGGCGGCCGGAGCAGCCTTTGTGGGTGATGGGGAATACCTCGATCGGGCATGTTAAAAACATTTCGGTGCGGGGGGATGATCCTTTCGCGGTTATCTTTGACCCGGCCGAGGTGGGCAGCGCGATGGACCTGCCGGCGGGTGATTTTGTGATCAGCCGTAATACCCTGGTGCCTGATTTTGCCGAACAGCAGCCGGCCATTGTTGCCTGTTTTCCCTATACTCAGCATTATATTGCGGATAGCCCGGGTTGCCGGACCTATGTGCGCAATACCGAGGATTTGATTGGCCACTATAACCGCTTGGCGCAGATGCGGGATATCAAGACCTTTTCTACGAAGGGGATAAGGCGACTGTTCTTTGCGGGGCTTGTCGTTTCGCCGCTGATCTCGCTGGCGCTATTAATTCTGCTGATCATTAAATGGTAAGGAATGGATATGGACAAGGAACAATATCGGGCTTTTGCAAG
This sequence comes from uncultured Spirochaeta sp., assembly GCA_964509515.1. Lineage (GTDB taxonomy): Bacteria > Spirochaetota > Spirochaetia > DSM-27196 > DSM-8902 > Spirochaeta_B. The sequence continues at coordinate 4,872 of CAZDYA010000048.1, read as the reverse complement.
CAAGACTGAATCGCTGGCCAGGCCCGAGGATGTCACAGCAATCAGCTTTTTGGGTGATTTTAACCGGCTGTTGCCCAAAAAGGCGCAGGACAAGATAATGCAAAAGGGCAACAAGGATATTCCCTACATGGGGTTTATTGTTGATCCTTACTGTGCGTTTTTGGCATATCGTATCAAGGATGAGGCAATGGCCCAGGCGATGCTGCCCCCGGAATATGAGCTGGCGGCCAGCAGTCTGTTTAGCGGTGGCGAGAAGGCGCCCCTGGTGATTTTTAGTGCGTTTACCGCCAGGACATCGGCCTTTAGCGGGATGCGGCTGGAGATGTACCTGACAGCACGGCACAGAGAGACCGGGCTGATGTCATGGATCATTGCTGATTATGTTACCAATACCAACAGCCACGATCCCAGGAATGGTTTTTGCGGCTACAACGCGGATTCGGCGGTGTTTACCACAACGCCATACGGTGAATTGCTGGTAGATGTCCGGCGTCGACAGGGCGAGTCCTTTGCTTTGTCGATGGATATTGCCAGCGGGCAGATGATGCCGCTTGATCAGGAGCTGTGGGTTGAGGGTAACCTGTCGGTTGATTACGGCGGGGCTTTGCTGGATAAAAGCTCGCATCCCTTTGGTTTGATTTTTGATCCTGTCCTGATGAAAGAGGCGCTTAAATTGCCGGCCGGGGGATTTCGGCTGGCAGAGAACAGCTTTTTGGCGGGGCTAATTGAGGGCGATACCCCGCTGGAGGCCGCGCTGTTTCCTTATAGCCAGCATTTTATTATCAAGCAGCATATGCGCCGCGATGAGCTTTTGCAGGAAGCTGATTTGAAGCCGCTTTTGCAGGAGTATCTGGATCGCCGTGAATTCAAGACCATGCGGGGCGATGATCTGAAAAAGCCCTTGTTGCGGGGCATGCTGATTTCGGCGGCCCTGAATTATGGACTGATAATATTTCTGCTGATCAAGTACGTTTTTTAAGCGCTGAGTTGATTGCCCAGGCCGCGATGCGGCCAGTCAGGATGGCGATGGGAACCCCCGATGGTGAGTAGGCCCATTGCCCGGCTTTGTAGACAGCCGGGATGGCGGTTTTGGGGGTGTTCATGATGCCGGCCAGGGTAGCGGGCACTGGGGGAGGGGCTTCCAGGCTCCAGCCGGTGATGGCGCCATTGTCGGATGCAAAGCGTTCCATGATTGTTAGCGGGGTGGCGGTCTGCCGGAAAATTATTTTTTGGGCCAAACCCGGGTAGATGGACGCTTCCAGCGTTTCGATCATGTAATCGGCGGCGGCTTTTTTGAATTCGGCGAACCAGCCGGCCTTATCTATCATTGTGCATAGTTCTCCGTCCATCAGCAGGCTGATGACCAAACCGGTTTTTCCCGGCGGGGCCAGGCTGGGGTCTTTCAGGGCGGGGATGGAAATTTCGTAGGCGTTAAGGGCGCAGAAATCCCTTAGCCAAGCAAGCAGCTCATTTTTGCTGGTGGCGGCAAAGCGGGCCTTGATGTTGGCGAGTCGTTGCCGATGGGTGCTGCCCAGGCCTTGGGTTTTTGGCGTGTAGATAAAATGGCCATGGGAGATTTGGCTAAAGCTTTCCGGCGGGCTGTCCACGGCCAAAAAGATGGTGAACACCGATTCGCCGGCCGGGACGGCGGTGTAGCTGGCGGCCTCTTTTTGAATCTTGTCTTGAATCTTGTCCTGGCGGGGGGGGCTGCCGGGGGGGCTGATTAGCTGCTTGTAAAGGCTTTTTAGATCGGCGGTCCATAGCAGGGCGTCGTAAGGATGTGTGGTTCCCTGGTCGTCGGTCAGGATTTGCTGGCGGGCGTCGATAGTGACGGCCTTGGTGTTTGTTAATATGCGCCCGCCTTTGGCGGTAATGTATTGGGTCAGGGCCTGAGGGATGCTGCCTGTGCCACCCTGCGGGTACAGATAATCCTGGAAGTTGGCAAAATAACCCAGGGCAAAATTGGCCGGGGTTCCCTTAAAGAAATGCTGGCTGATCATGTCGATGAGCGGCTGATTATTGGTAATGTCGGCCAGGACTGCTTCGACAGGGCGTGTGCGGCGGCTACTGCGCAGCACCACCGACAGGAAGCCCGGCAGCCAGGGCAAAAAGCGGGTTATCAGATAACGCGGTTCCTTGAGCGGATTGCGGAAAAACGGGTTAGGCATGGCGTTCAAGGTGGCGGCCATGCGGGTGTAGCGGCGGGTCAGCCGGGCTATCCTGTCTATTTGGCGGCTTTCGGCGGGGAACAGCCTTTTTAGCGAGGCAATAAATTCTTCCGTGGCGGCCGGCGAGTCGTGGTGGATTAAGTAGTCTTTTATTCCGGTAGAGACCTGGCCTTTTTGCAGGCGCAGCTTGATGCCCAGGTCATCGAGCATGGGGAGCAGGGCGCCGGCATTGCCGATGGCGCGTGGCCCGGCGTCAAAAACAAAGCCTTCCCGGCTGAATGAGCCGACCAGGCCTCCGCTGGCCGGGCTCATTTCCAGAATGAGGGGGGAGTGGCCGGCGCGACTTAGGTAGGCGGCGGCGGTGAGGCCGGCCATGCCGGCGCCGACAATGATGATGCGTTTGCTGGCGGCGGCCTTTAATCCAGTCCGCATAGTTCCAGGCTCCTGTCCCAGACTGCTTTGATCCGGCTGCGGTCCCGGGCATGAGGGGCGGGCTTTTCGGGGGTGGTAAGGTTGAAGAATTGGCCGGATATGCCTTTGAGCTCTGGCGCGGCGGCCAAATAGTATAGCGCCTGGGCCGAGACCGTCGCCTCGCGGGCAGAGGACAGTACAAATTTCTTTTTCAGCCAGCGATAGAGTTTGCCGTTGTTGTTGCCGATGTCGGATTTGACGTTGCCGGGGTGCATGGCATTGATGGTAACGCCGCCGCCAGCCCCAGAGCTAAAAAGATCGGCGAACTGCTGCATGCTTAATAGCTGGGCAGTTTTGGCGGCCCCGTAGCTTTTTAGACCGGTGTAAAAATGCCAGCGCCAATCCAGGTCTTTCAGATGAACCCCGGCAAGCGCGAAGCGGTGGCCCTCGGAATTGACATAGATTATGCGGGCCCGGTTTTCGGCCGTGAGCTTGTCCTTTAGCAGATAGTTAAGCAGAAATGAGCTTAGGTGATTTACCTGAAAAACCATCTCGATGCCGTCCTGGGAATAGGTCTTTTTGGTGTGGTAAACCCCGGCGTTGTGGATAAGCACATCTATGGGACGATCAAGCTCATTCAGGGTGCGGGCGCAGGCTCTGACTTGTTCCATCGAGGCAAAATCGCAGATGATGTTCTCTGCCTTGATGCCATAGTTGGTAGTGAACTCGGCGAGCAGGCGCTGTGCTTTCTGGGGATTGCGGTTGATACATATCAGATCGGCACCGCGTTCGGCAAAATAGCGGGCTGTTTCTAGGCCGATTCCCGCCGTTGCACCGGTAAGCACAATCAATTTGCCCTGCATTGACTCATGGCAGGGCAGCGGATCAGCCTTCTCGTTACGGATCAACTCCGCCATATCGCGAAAACGGTACTGAATCAGATATTTGAATAGTGGCATCAACCGAATCCTTTGCGCATGAACCATCGGTAGGCTCTGGCCAGAAAAAAGATATTGTCAAAGATATCGCCCCACAGGTCGTAGTAATCCCGCTGCTCAATAATCTTGCCGTCTTTCAGGGTCAGCCGGCTGTTTCCAAAGACCGATGACTTGGGAAAGCGCTTGTAGGCTATGATCATCTCCCATTCCACAAAGATCAGATCGCCCTGCATGATGCTGTTGTGAACGACGAGCTGCAGATTTCTGGAACGCCGGGCAAGGCGCTCAGCCATGGCCGAAAAGGCTTTTTTGCCGTGGATTGCCTGCACAGCATCCTTAAAGAAAATGTCGTCGTGGTAGTACTCCAGCATTCTGTCCCAGCGGCGTTCGCCGGTGTCGGGGTCGAAATCGTTCCAAAGCTCCAAAAATTGCTGTAGATCGGTAATTTTGTGTTCATTCATGTCTGCCGCTTAGTATAGGGCAGAAAGGTAAAATCCGCCATATGAATGCGGCAGGAAGGATTTGTGTTGCGTCAAACGAAGGGATGAAATAATCTGATTCCGTGGCTATAGCAGTTTTTTGGTTCAACTTTTTTGCCTTTACTCTGATGTTCGGGACCTTCGGTTTGGCCTGGATTTGTTGGCAGCGGGGGCGCGAGCTGCATCGTGCCATTTATATGGCTTATATCGCCTGCTATTCACTGTGGAGTCTGGCCTTAAACTTTGTCTTTTTCTCGGTAAATTTGATGGAGCAGCCGGATTTGGGGCTGGCGGCGGTGCTTGTCTGGATAAGGCTGGCCATTTCTTTGGTGGTTGGCTGGCTGGCGCCTCTGCTGCTGTATTCGCTGGGGCCTGGCAGATTGCGCCGCCGGCATGCCTTGCTGGCCCTGTTGCTTCCGGCTTTGACCGTGGCGGTGGTCTTTTTACTGGGAAATTATCCGCTGGCACTTAAGTTATTCACCGGCCTTTTTAACGGCGGGCTGGGATTGGCAAGCTTGTTGGTGCTTTTTTTTAGACTGGAAAAAAATGAGTTCCGCGGGTTTTTGCTGGTGCACGGGGTGATTCTGTGCTTGTACGGCTTGTTCGGGTTGGCTACGATTCCATGGCCGGCAATTGCACCATCGGAGCTTACCGGTTTTCTAACCGGGCTTTTCTTGGTGGCCTGGAGTATTAACGATATCAGGGTCTTTCTGCGGAATTATGCGGGCGTGGATGGGGCTGCTGTGCCGGCGCGGTTTTTTGAGCATTATGGGCTTACCCAGCGCGAGGCTGATGTCCTTGAACAGTTATTGCAGGGTCGTGCACACAAAGAGGCGGCGGCGGCGCTCAAGAAGCTCGGCCAGTAGCCCCGCAAAG
>CAZDYA010000047.1:0-8746 GCA_964509515.1 uncultured Spirochaeta sp. | reverse complement strand
GTGATAGTGATCGAAAAATCCTGGTTGTTGATGATGACCTGACCCTGCTGGGGCTGATCAGGCGCCGCCTGGAATCTGTTGGATATGCGGTCTATACCGCCGATACAGGTGCCGAGGCGGTCGAATTGGCCACCCGGCAGCCAGATATGCTTTTGCTGCTGGATCAGCGCTTGAGCGACATGCGGGCCCAGCAAATAGTGACCCAACTTAAGCTTTCGGGACACAAGCCCCCTTTCATTGTTATGACAGGCCAGGGTGATGAGCGGGTTGCCGTAGAAATGATGAAATTGGGCGCCAGTGATTACCTGGTCAAGGACACTGAGCTGCTTGATGTGTTGACCGAGGCGATCGACCGCGCATGGCGAATAGCAGAGACCGAGGCCAGATTGAAGCAGGCCGAGATTGAACTGATAGCGGCCAGAGATGCCGCCGAATCGGCCAATCGCGCCAAGTCTGAATTCCTGGCCGCCGTGAGTCACGAGATCAGGACGCCGCTTAACGCCATAATTGGTTTTACCGAATTGTTATCCGGCACTCCGCTTACCCCTGTTCAGCGTGAGTATCTGGCCGACGTCAATGTAAGCGGGCGCGCCTTGCTGGAGATTGTTAACGACATTCTTAGCTTTTCCCGGCTGGAGGCTGGTCGGGTTGAACTTGGTTTTGAGCCAACCGATTTGTCTGAGCTGGTAAAGAAGACAACTGCTGTTGTTCGTTCGCTGGCAATGCGCAAACGTCTGGATTTTCTTCTGGAGCTGCCGTCCACCATGCCCCCCTGTGTCCTGCTGGATGCTGTTCATATCAAGCAAATCCTTGTCAATCTGCTGGGCAACGCCATCAAGTTTACTGATTTCGGTTCAATTATCTTTGGTTTGCAATGGGCCTATGTCGAGTCGTCTGGCATGAATGACCACGACAGGGTCAAGCTGACTTTTTCAGTTGCAGATACAGGAATTGGTATCCCGGCCGATCAGCAGGCAAAGGTTTTTCAGGCCTTCTCACAGGCTGATGGATCATATACCCGGCGCCATGGCGGAACGGGACTGGGCTTGTCGATTGCCAGTCAGTTGGCATCCCGGATGGGTGGCAGCATCGAAATGGAGAGTGAGCCTGGCGAGGGCAGTACCTTTCGCCTGCATGTTGAGGCCGAATGCCAGCCGGCAGTTTCGCCAGAAAAGCAGGGAAAAGACTGCAAGAATCATCCATCCGCTGATAGCAGTGCTGATCCGCCATCTTCCAGGTCCCTCGCAGTTCTCCCGGCAGTGATCCTGGTGGCCGAAGATGATCGGATTAACATGAAGCTTTTCTGCCGCTTGCTTTCTGGCATGGCGCCCCAGGCTCGTGTGCTACAGGCCGTCAATGGCCGCGAAGCCCTGGACCGGTATTCACAAGAGACCGTGGATATTGTACTGATGGATGTCCAGATGCCCGAGTTAAACGGCCTGGATGCGACCGCCGAGATTCGCCGACGTGAGCAGGCGCAGCCCGGCGGCAAGCGGGTACCCATTGTGGCCTTGAGCGCCGGTGTCCTGCCGCATGAGCAGGAACAATGCCTGGACGCCGGCATGGACGTCTTTTTGAGCAAGCCGATTGATCCGGCTGAGTTGGAAGCTGTGCTGCACCGATTCTTGCTGCCTTAGGCCTTCTCGATCAGCATGGAATACCACATCGGCAGCGGGTAAGTGCCCTCCAGATACATGTTAGGCCAGCAGGAAAAAAGCTTTTGCAAGCGTAGGCCTTTTGCCTGGCTTATGAGTTTTTCCATTTCACCTTGTGGTGTATAGGTTTCTCTGGGCCACTCTTCCATGGCTCCCACCATACTCATATATTGCAGGAAGGCATCGTTCCACGGGTTGTGGACAAATTCATCCAGAAATATTTTTCCCTTGGGGTTCATGACCCCTGGAATACGCTTGAAAAACGCCGCCTTGTCCTGGATGTATCGGATGACAGCACCCATCATGATAAGGTCAAACTTGTGAGGGGCGAGGCATGCGGTGAACTCGTCATTCAGGTCGCAGGCCAGATCGCAGGGGGCATATTTATCCAGTGTCAGGACTGTCGCCCCTGCCTGTCTGAGCAGATCAGCGGTAAATTGCGGGCCGCTACCGCAATCAAGCACGGTCAGCCCTTGCAACTCCATTTGTGAAGACAGTAGCCTGAAACGGTATTCTGAAACCCACTTCAGGTGTCTTAAACGGGCGCGCCAGCAATCAAGATCATTTTCCCAACCATCATAGCATTGATTCATTCGGTATAAACCCTGTTTATAGTATACCCCTGTTTGACTTAACCGGCTAGAATGGCCGTATGCAAAAACCGATACAAGACAAGCGCCCAAGCTGGGATGAATATTTCATGCAGATCACCGAGCTGGTAAAAAACAGGTCGACCTGTTTGCGCCGGCAGGTAGGTGCCGTGATTGTCCGTGACAAGCGCATTTTGGCTACCGGCTATAATGGAGCACCAAGCGGGGCCAGGCATTGCAGTGAGACTGGTTGCTTGCGGCAAAAGCTGGGCATCCCCAGCGGTCAGCGGCATGAGTTGTGCCGTGCCATTCACGCCGAGCAGAACGCCATTATACAGGCTGCGCATTCAGGGACCAGTATTAGCGGCGGGGTAATCTATGTTACTGCACAGCCTTGTATTTTGTGCGCCAAGATGTTGATCAATGCCGGTATCAAGCGGATTGTTTTTAAGGGCGATTATCCGGATGAGTTGGCGGTGCAGATGCTGCAAGAGTCCGGGGTAGAGCTGGTCAGGTATGACTCAATCCAGGCAGATACTGATTAAGCATCTCCTGCAGGGTCTGGCGTGAGAGTGGCTTGGTCAGGAAGTTGTCCATGCCGGCTTCCAGACAACGTTGGCGCTCCTCTTCGAGTGCCCCGGCCGTCAGCGCAATAATTGGCACCCTGTTAAGCTTCTGCCCGGTTTCATGCTGCCTTATCAGGCGAGTGGCTTCCAGTCCGTCCATCTCTGGCATGCTGACGTCCATCAAAATGATATCCAGCGTATTGTTCTGGGCTATTTTTACTGCCTCTGAACCATTATTGGCGGCCAACACCTTGGCATTGGGGGCAATCCTCTCCAGATAGGCTTGTACCAGGGTTATATTCATTTCTACATCTTCGGCGATCAAAATAACCTGGGTTTTATCTGTTTTATTCATGGAACTATCATCCTTCGGTGAGTCTGTTGGTTTATCACCCGGTTTTTCGCTCTCGCAATAATCGTAAAATTGGGAGTGTAGGGAGAAAGAGAACTCGGAGCCCTTGTTTGGGGTGCTCTTGATTTCAATGCGGCTTCCCATCATCTTTGCAAGCTGACTTGAGATTATCAGGCCCAAACCAGTGCCACCGAAGCGCCTGGTGGTTGAGTTGTCGGCCTGGCTGAAGGCCCGGAAAAGGTTTTCACTTTGCTCTGCTGTTATCCCGATTCCGGTATCCCTTACAGTAAAAATGCAATGTTGATCAGGTTGCTTCACAAACCTGGTAATGATGGCCACCGAGCCGGCAGCTGTAAATTTTACCGCGTTGTTGGTCAGGTTTAGCAGGACCTGTTTAAGGCGGATGGGATCGGTATCGACACAGCGTGGCAGGGCGGGGTCAATTTCCAGTGAGAAATCAAGCCCCTTCTGTTCAGCTTGCATGCTGGAAATATCCGCAATTTCATGTAGCAGTTCGTGAAGATCGCATTGCACATTCTCGAGCTCCAGTTTGCCAGCTTCGATTTTTGAGAAGTCAAGGATATCGCCAATGATTCCAAGCAGCAGCTGTCCGGAGGACTTGGCGTTGTGAGCGTAACGTTTTTGTTTTTCGTTCAAGTTTGAATCCAGCAGCAGTTCGGCGAAACCGATTACCCCGTTTAAGGGCGTGCGTATTTCGTGGCTCATATTGGCCAAAAACCGGCTTTTGGCCTTGTTGGCTTCCTCGGCCAGCTCCTTGGCAGCGGCCAGCTCAACCTCGGTTTGACGGCGCTCCTTGATTTCCCTGGTCAGCCCGTCCAGTGTGCTTTGCAGGGACTCGGCCATATCGTTGAACACCCCGGATAGTATGCCTAGTTCCCGAATGCGGCTACGGTATACTCCGCGAGGAACAGGCTTGCCTTGAGCCAGGGTCTGGGCGTTTTCGGTCAGCTCAACAATCGGCATGGAAATCTTGTTGGTAATTATCAGGCTTATCCAGCTAATCAGGGCAAAGATAGCCACTACAAGGATCAGGGCCGCCCAGAAGTAGGGGTAAATTCCACTCATATAATCGGTGTTTGGAATGATAGTGGCTACATACCAGTCAAGGCCGTATCCATCGGAATAGGGGCTAACGCGCCCTTCGTAGTGAACTCCTTCATGCAGGAAGTGGAAATTATTTGCCTCTTGGCTGCTGCGGCATTCGGGGGTTCCGTTGCATACAGCCAGTATCGCCTCTGCTGCCTTGGCAGTAACCGGGTTACTGCTTTCAGTTGCCAAAAGGCGAACAGCCGCCTTGGTGCCCTGGGCCTGGATAAAGGGGCGCTCGCCTGTAGATGCGGCTATCATGGTGCCTTGTTTCTCGATGATAATGCTCTGCCCGCGTTCGCTCACCGAAAATTCCTTCAGGTAATTGGCAAGATCAGAAAGAAAGATGTCTACAGCAGCAACCCCCATAAAGGAATTATGCTCATCGTAAACCGGGACACTGGCCGAGATGGAGATGTCCTGTCCGGTAAACAGGATGTAGGGTTCGCTCCACGAGAACCAGCCGCGAGCGCGTGCCTTCTGATACCATGGGCGTGACCGGCCGTCAAAATTGGGGAGCTCGACCAGCAGCCTGACTGGCTGGCCGTTTTCGTCGGTAGCGTGCTTATAGAAAGGTCCGGCGACGAAGTTTTCTGTATGGATGACGTATAAGGATTTGTCCATCAGTTCCTTGCCGGCGTTGGCCAGTCCGCCCTCGGTATTGGAAAAGTAGATGCTGCTGACGGTATCAAACAATTGCATTTGCTGCCAAAAATGGGCAATCAGCAGTTGCCCGTCTGTGGCGGGCAGGATACCGGAGCCGATCAAATTGGCGTTAGCGGTTGAAATTTTCCGGGGTACTCCCAGGTAGCTGTCCAGGTGTTCAATGATCCGCTGATTGATTTCTATTCGCAGCTGGGTGGTGGCCGCATCAATGGCGCGGGTGCTGCTGCCCCATGCTAGCAGGGCCATCAATCCCATGCCCAACAAGGTTATCGTTAGCGAACCGAAGAGAAGAACGGATCTGAGCGAAATGGTTTTTGGAAATTTCACTGTGACCATATTATGTCATGCTTGGCGGGTATGCAAGCGCATCAGTGTGCATGTTTGGGTGCCAGGTGGCATTGCATTCCAGGCCGTGGCTTTCTATAATTGCGGCAGGAGATATTAACAGATGAAAACAATTATTTTTAAAACCGCCAGGGCGGTAATATGGGCTTTGATATTGACTTTAGTGGTCGCCGGGCTTTCTTCCTGTGGCTATAATACGATGTTGGCTAACGAAGAAAGCGTTGATGCCGCCTGGGGTGATGTGCAGGCCGCCTATCAACGGCGTATGGATTTGATCCCGAATCTGGTAAGTACCGTACAGGCCTTTGCTTCGCATGAGCGAGAGGTGCTCACTCAGGTTACCGAAGCCCGTTCGCGGGCCGGTAGCATTCAGATGACCCCGGAGTTGATGAATGACCCCAATGCCTTTGCGGCCTTTCAGCAGTCACAGGATCAATTGTCAGGGGCATTGTCACGCCTGATGGTCGTGGTAGAACGCTATCCTGATCTTAAGGCCAATCAGAATTTTTCTGATTTGCAAAACCAGCTTGAAGGCACCGAAAACCGCATCAATGTTGCTCGTGTACGCTTTAATGACGCCGTCAGGAAATTCAATACCTCGATACGTCAATTCCCGAACAACATAACCAATAACATGTTTTTGAATCTGGAAAGGCGACAGTTCTTCCAGGCTGCAGCTGGGGCCGAAACGGCACCGGAGGTGCGTTTTGAATAAGGGTGGATTGAGCCGGACGGCCGGCTGGCGGGGGGCACGCGCGCTGCTGGCCAGCCTGGTTCTTCTGTGTGCCGCCGGGTCGCTGTCGGCTCAAGCCGCCCGGATACCGGCCTTTAGCGGCTATGTTGTCGATCAGGCCGGCATGCTGTCACCGGCTGCCCGCCGGACTCTGACAGAAAGGCTGCAGCAACTGGATAGCAGCGACTCAACCCAGATTGCCATTCTGACCATGCCGGATGCCGAAGGCCAGACCATCGAAATGTACGCTGTCGAGGTCTTTGAAAAATGGCAGCTAGGCCAGGAAGGCAAGGATAACGGTATTTTGATTGTTGTTTTGCGCGATGCGCGCGAGCTGCGTATCGAAGTCGGCTATGGATTGGAAGGCGTGATTACCGACCTGCTGGCAGGCCGCATCGTTGACAATATCATGGTGCCGGCCTTGCGCGATGGGGATACCGACCGCGCCTTTATCGAAGCGGTGGATGCCCTGGTGCTGGCCGCCCGCGGCGAGTATACAGCAGATGATATCCCCGCCCGTGGACAGGAGTCTTCAGAGGGCGGGCAGTGGTTCATGGGGCTGCTATTTTTGTTTTTTATGGTAGTCGCGGGACTTGGCCGGATATCGCGGGTTCTCGGCATGCTGTCAGGGGGAATCCTGATGGGGCTGGCTGGCCTGATATTGGGCAGCGGCGCAGGGCTGGTAGGAGCGGTTGTGATTGGCGGCTTTATGTTTGTTATCGGCTTGGTTATCGGCCTGTTTCTTTCCAGCCGCACCGGTATGTTTGTTGCGGCGGCTGTCGGGCATAGCATGTTGCGCGGGGCAGCCCGCGGTTCTGGTGGCGGCTTTGGCGGAGGATTCAGCGGCGGTGGCGGCGGAAGCAGCGGCGGCGGCGGGGCATCCGGAAGATGGTAAACAACAAGGAAGCAAATATGAATAAACAGAAGATATTAACAGCCGATGATTGTGCCGCAATAGAAGCACGCATCACCGCCCTGGAGACCAAAACATCCGGGGAGGTTGTTGTGGCGGTCGCTGAGCGATCATCATATTACCGCAGCTCGGCCTTGCTGCTGGCAGTGATCGCCGCCGGCATGCTGACCCCCTTGTGTACCGTTCCGACTGCCAGTTTTTTGCAGGGGCTGGGGCTGTGGGCATCGCCTGCCCAGTTGCAGACCATCGTGTATGTGCCGGTCTTCTTTATTCTGCTGGCGGCCTTTCGCTGGCTGGTGGGGAGGATGCCCTTCTTGCTGAACGTGATCGTGAGCGACCGCAAGAAGCAGGACAAGGTAAGTGAGCGGGCGCAGCAGGTGTTCTTTGGCCATCGCCTGTTCGATACGGCTGGCAAGACCGGGGTGCTGATTTATCTGTCACGTTTTGAACGCAGCGTGCATATCCTGGCCGATGCCGGTATTTATGCCAAACTGGGTCAGGATGAATTACAGGCCATGGTCGACAAGGTGGTGGCCGGGGTGCGTTCGCGTTCAGCCGCGCAGGGGATTCTGGCTGTTTTGGACAAGCTTGAGCCCATGCTGGCCGAGGGTTTTCCGAAACCGGATAAAAACCCCGACGAGCTGCCTAATGCCGTGATTTTTTGTTAAACCCAGTAGTCAGACAAATCAGGGTAATGGGTTCTGGGGGAGCGTGCCGGGGGTGAAGACCTGGTTATCGAATGTAAAACCACTAAAACTGCAGGTCAGCACCAGGGTCTCGGGATCGCTGAAGCTGTAGGTCATAATATCAATCACAGGCACCTGCATCGACAGTTGGCGTATTGTGCCGCTGGCTGGTACTGGTGCGTCAGCATTGTTTATCATGGAGTTGTCGTCGACAAAAACTTCATCCAACCATGCGTTAAAATAGCTCCATAGGGTATATGTGTAGCCATCAAACACAACATAGTAATCAGTGTCCAATACAGTAGCTTTCCAAGTCCCCTGCAAGTAAAAAAGAGGACGCATGGTGATCTGCAGGGTGGCGGTTTCGTTGGCGCGCAGGTCCTTGCGGGTTGAACCCATGTAGCGCGGCAGGCCGCTGGCATCCAGGGCCGCCAGGGTAAACAGGCGCCCGTTGCCGGCTGGTACCGACATCTGCAATGTGCCAGAAGTAAATTCCTGCGCCAGCGGCAGCATGTCGCTGGCGGCCACGGTCAGCAGCAGGCTTTCAACCCCGGACGGGGCTGTTGCCGATCTGGCTGTCTGGGCCGAGCGGCCATCGGCCGGAATGCCGCTGTCGACTGTAACCGTGGCGGTATTGGCGGCTTGCCATGGCGACTGGCTGCAGGCGGCGGTCAGCAAGACAGTCAGTATCAACAGGACTACCAGTGATCCCAAGCCGAAAGCTGCGCCGTCAAAACCATTAATAATAAATTTGCGTGATATTCTTTCCATTTTCATACCCTTATCCATCCCCAATGCTTGAATATAGCTCCAAAAATCACATAATTCCAGATACAATGAATATAAAGATACAAAAAAATGCTTGATGGTAAGAATGATGGTTTTGGTAATGGCCTGCCGCTGAGCTTTTTGTTGATATTGGGCTTGCTGGCGCTTGTGGTCATGCTGCTTGCTGCCATCAGAGCCTTGCGCCGCCGCTGTCGGAAAGCCCCGCCCCAAGGCCGCCAAAAGCGGCCCCAAGACCACCACGCTCGCGCCCAATAGCGTCCGATAGCGCGAATAGCGCCCTAGCTCAATTCCGGGAATTCCTGACGCAGGTAATGAACCTTGCGCACAGCACCCCACTGCTCAAG
>CAZDYA010000046.1:0-8795 GCA_964509515.1 uncultured Spirochaeta sp. | reverse complement strand
TAATGGATCCCCCCGCCACGTTGAATTTTCAATTGAAGTAAGGCGCTCCTTGCGAATTCTTGATGGTGCCATCCTGGTATTATGTTCGGTTGGTGGTGTTCAGTCGCAGTCAATTACCGTTGACCGTCAGCTGGCACGCTATAATGTACCGTTTGTTGCTTTTATCAATAAATGTGACCGGACAGGTGCTAATCCTTACCGCGTTAAGGACCAGCTTATCGAAAAGCTGGGTCATAATGCGGTATTAACCCAGATGCCAATCGGTTTGGAAGACAAGCTGGAAGGCATCGTTGACCTGGTTACCATGCAGGCCTATTACTACGAGGGTCAGGATGGCCGCGATGTTCGCGCCGGCGAGATTCCGGCTGATATGCAGGCCGAAGCTACTCAAAGAAGAGAAGAACTGATTGATGCCGCTTCAATGTTCAGTGATGAGCTGGCCGAGGCCTTTTTGGAAGGCGAAGTTAGCGTTGAATTGCTGAAAGAAGCCATTCGCTTGGGAACCCTGGCCAGGAAACTGTTGCCTGTTTTTGTTGGTTCTGCCTACAAGAACAAGGGTGTTCAAAGCCTGCTCGATGCGGTTATTGACTATTTGCCGAATCCTACTCAGGTTGAAAACATTGCCCTTGATCTCGACAATGATGAGGCTCAGGTTCAACTAAAAGCTAGCGAGAACGAAAAGACTGTTGCCCTTGGATTCAAGTTGGAAGATGGTCAGTATGGCCAGCTCACCTATGTACGTATTTATCAGGGTAGCATCAAGAAGGGTGATGAGCTTTACAATACCCGCTCACGCAAGAAGTTCAAGGTTGGTCGCCTTATCCGTATGCACTCGAATGACATGGAAGATATCGACTATTCCGGCCCTGGCGACATTGTTGCACTTTTTGGGATTGAATGTGCTTCCGGGGATACTTTCGTAAGTCCCGGTTTGAATTATTCAATGACCTCCATGTATGTGCCCGCCCCGGTTATTTCTCTGGCAGTATTCCCCAAGGATAAGAAGGCCAGTGATAATATGGCCAAGGCACTGAACAGGTTTACCAAAGAAGACCCCACATTTACCTCGTATGTTGATCCTGAGTCAAATCAGACCATCATTCAGGGCATGGGTGAGTTGCACCTTGATGTATACATTGAGCGTATGAAGCGTGAGTATAAGGCCGAGGTCGAGACAGGCATGCCACAGGTTGCTTATCGCGAGACCATCAGCAAGAAGGTGGAGTTCGATTACACACACAAGAAGCAGACTGGTGGTTCAGGTCAGTACGGACGTGTTGCTGGTTACTTTGAGCCTTACGAAGATGGTCCATACGAGTTTGTTAATAATATCAAGGGTGGTGTTATTCCGACTGAGTACGTCCCATCGGTTGACAAGGGCTTTCAGAAGGCGATGGAGAAGGGAACGCTTATTGGCTTCCCGATTGTTGGTGTTCGCGCGCTCATCAACGATGGGGCTACCCACGCCGTTGACTCTTCGGACATGGCTTTCCAGCAGGCTGGTTTGGGAGCATTCCGCCAGGCTTATGACAAGGCAGGCCCGGTTATCATGGAGCCAATCATGAAGGTAACCGTTGAAGGTCCGACAGAGTTTCAGGGAAATATTTTCGCGACCATTAATCAGCGGCGAGGGGTTATTCTTTCATCCAGTGAAGATGGGGCTTTCTCGGTTGTAGAGGCCGAGGTTCCGCTAAGCGAAATGTTTGGATATTCGACAAATCTGCGATCACTTACCCAGGGAAAGGCCGAGTTCAGCATGGAGTTTCTCAAGTATGGCAAAGTTCCTCAGAGTATTACTGATGAATTGCGAAAGCAGTACCTGGAAAAGCAAAAAGCCGAGCAAGGCAAGTAGAAAGGGGGTCTAGAATGGTAAAAGCAGAACTCGTGCAGCGAAGCCCGTTGCGCATTTTGGAAAAATCAATTCATGGTGGCTTGGGAAAAGGAAACATTGGTGCCATTACTGCCCCTAAGGGTGTTGGCAAGACTGCTGTTTTGGTTCATCTGGCTACAGATAAGCTTCTTCAGGGACAGCATGTGATTCATGTTTCGTTTTCCGAGAAGACTGATCACATAATGGCTTGGTATGAGGACATCTATACCGAGATTTCTCGTCTTCGGGATCTCGAAAATGCCATGGAAATTCATGATGAGGTTATCAAGAACCGGGTTATTCTTAATTTTGTTCAGGGTGACGTGCCGGTTCAGAAAATGATTACCAGTGTTCGTTCCATGATCAAGGACGGTGAATTTGCCGCTGATACGATTATTGTTGATGGCTTTGATTTTACCAAAACCAGCAAGGATGAATTACAGCAGCTAAAGAATTTTCTTGTCGAGGATGAGCTTTCATTGTGGTTCAGCGCTTCGGTGCCAGCTGATCAGGAATATTCAGCAGATAAGGTGCCTGGTATTTTGGTTGATGTACTAGATGAAATAAGCGTGCTCTTCTCGCTTGATGATAATGGAAAGCAGATCTGTTTGCGCTTACTTAAGGATCATGATCACAAGCATTCTGATGATCCAAAATTGATGCTTGATTCGCGCAGTCTTTTGATCGCCCGCGAAGATTGATGACATACTGAAGGAAAGAAAAAGGCTGCCAAAAGGCAGCCTTTTTTTGTTCGGATGGAAAATCAGGATGCGGGTTTTTCGGAATCCAGCTTTTCGTAGATTATCACTTCCATGTCTTTTTTGCTCTTGCCCAAGGCAGAGGAGGTCTCTGCAATCAGCAGGGTGAGGGCACTGTCAAAAAGCTTTCTTTCAAGGATTGGTAATTCCTTGATCTTGCTGCGGTGGTAAAGCGAGCGTACAACCTTGGCGATGTCAGTCACGCTACCTTCTTTCAATAAATCAAGATTCATCTGGTACCGCATCTTCCAGTCGGCAGGTATTGGATCGCTTTCCTGGCTGACCAGCTCGAGTGCTGCTTTGGCTTGCTTGGAAGATACGATGGCGCGTATTCCCAATTCCTCGGCTCGGTCCACAGGGACCATGACTGTCATGTCAGATACTTCAAGATAGATGACATAGTAAAGCATCTGCTGACCCTGAAAATCACGGTTTTCTATGCTTTGAATCACTCCTACACCCTGCAAGGGGTATACTATCTCCTGGCCGTTTTGAAACGTTGTCTTATTTTTATCTCTTTGGGATAATCTCATGGCGTCGAGTATATTCATAACTTACCGTTTGGTCAAACTCGTTGGGATTTTTCATGGTTACTCCCGGACCAGGTAAAAAGTCGATCTTGCGGATATATTTAAACGGATGTAAATCAAGACCTGTTGGAAACCAGCCATCTATTTCTCTGGTGTTTACCAGGTGAAAGGCAACTGTGTGGTGGATAGGCCAGGCGGTTCCCTCGGTGAGCAGCAATGATTCGGCCCTGCCAAGGGTTTCGTAGCGTTCCTTTCCGTTCTGCCGGTGCGAAGCCTCAATCAAGGCATCGAATTCGGGGTTGATGTAGGCGGACTCATTAATTCCGCTGTCGGAAATGAACAGCATCAGAAAGGTCAGGGGATCCAGGTAATCCCCAATCCAGGTGATGGAGCCAATAGTATAGTCATCTTCACGTAATCGGCTGTAATAATCTTCCTGATCTGTTAGTTCTTCGATGGAGACATTAAGCTCGGGAGCTGCTGTTATCAGGGCTTGCGAGAAAGCAATCGCGAGGGCGGCGTTTTCGGTTCCTTCGGGAACACGGAAGGTTATCGGCGGCAGGTTGCGACCCATAGGGTGTCCTGCTTCTGCGAGCAAGCGCAGGCCTTTGGCGATATCCTGCTCCAATATCCCCTTAACGGCTGGATACATGGGAATTTCCGGTATAAGTTGATTGCTTGGTGAAAAATAGGCGTCTTCGTGTCTGATCTCCTGCCAAGGTATCAGCAGGGCCAGCCCACGTCGGATATTGGGGTCTTGAAAGGCTTCCTGGCGGTTATTAAAGAAAAAGAAATTGGTTGAAAACACCGGTGTAACCTTTACGTAGTCGGTGCTGATCACGCTGCCGTAAGCAAAGTTGCCCTTGGCCCAGAAAATCTCCCCCTTATTGAATTGCTCGGTAACGGCGGCGACATCAGCATTGAATTCAATCAGAATCTGCTCGGGGCTAACCCTGTTCTTGTCCCAGTAATACTCATTTTTAATCAGTTTGAGACCAGTTTCATCTGCAGATTCAAGAATAAATGGCCCATTTCCCAAAATGCTTTCAAGCGAGTCCCAATCGCCGCTGGCCAGCATATCCGGGTGAATCAGAACCATGCTCTGATGGGTTAACAAATCAAGGAAATAGGGGGCAGGATGGGTTAGCTCGAAAACGATGCTGTTATGATCGCCAGAGTGAATGCCGACATCCTCCTTGGCGCCTCTGCCGTTTCTGTAGTCGCGAGCGCCTTTTACTATGTCCAAAAAGCCGGAAAAAGAGCTGGGCTGCTCGGGATTAAGGTGCGCAATAAAGGTGTTTACCGCATCCTCTGCCGTAATCTGCTGCCCATCCGAGTAGCGAGCATTGCTACGCAAATAGAAACGGTATTCGGTGGCATCTTCGTTGGCTTCCCATCTGCTAGCCACCCCTGGGATAGGCCTTAAAGTTAGCGGATCAGGAACAACCAAACCCTCGTAGATTGCAGTGTATATCTGTGCTTCCACCGAGGTATAGGTACGTAATGGATTGTATTGGATATTGGCCGGGAACATCGAGATGCGTAATGCGTTTTCCTCAGCTTGTAATGGATTTGTCGATAAGAAAAACAGAGACAGGCAGAAAAACAAAATGCCAAGTGGGTTTATTGTCGAAAATCTTTTCATGGATAACAATATACCCGCCTTGGCACTTAAAACAAAGACTTAGGCGTCTACACCGATGGTTTTTCGTGGAAAAATTTTCTTGGCAGCTACCTTATTCCTCTTTTCACTGAAAACATAGCCTGCGTTCCAGTATTCCAGAGCGGCAAAGAGGGCGTTGCCCCCGTCGTTGTCATCAGAGGTGTCGGTTCGGTAGGAAACAAAATTGGCCAATTCAGCGAAGTTCTGCTCCTGGAAAGCCTGAATGCGCTGCCGGTTGAAATCATTCCACTTTTCGATGTCCTGAAAGCCTTCTCCTTCATCTTCGACAATCAGGCGGGCTTCATGCTCCGAAAAATAATACCATACCTTAACTTTTTTATTGGGATCGTTTTTGTTTCCGTGCTTGACGGCATTTTTAATAATCTCGCTAATCTGCTGCTCCAGCAGGTTGAGCTCCTTGATTGCCGGAGGAGCTTTTTGAACTACCAGCAGGGTAAAATACCTGATCTGGCGGAAATCACTGGGAAATTCCTTGTAAAACATGTTCTTTGTGTCGAACAGTGGGGATTTTTCATCGATTTTGATTTCTTTTAATTCTAATGAATTGTCGAACATTGTTGACTCCTGGGCGCTAGAATTTTATTGAATTGCTTTTAATGCTTCTTCTACGTTCGGGGCAATCGGGAAAAAACCCATAAGCTTGGTTAACTCAAGCACTTTTTTTGTCGTTCCATGAACGTTCGCCAGATAAAATTTCAGATTTTTCTGCTTTACTGTCGAAAAAATGTTTATCAGCGTGCCAACTCCGCTGGAGTCAATGTAACTTACGTTTTCCAGGTTGATTATGAAATTCTGGATTTCCTTGGCGAGCATCTTCATAAACAATTCTTTGAGCTGATTCGTATTGTACAGATCCATGTCACCGCTCACATCAATGATGTAGATTTCACCTTGTTTCCGAATCTTAAGTTCCATGCCCTTCTCCTAATTTTGATTGAAACGACGCTAGCCGGAATTCGGTTTCGCGCACTTTACATCTTATAGTATATTTATTTTACCGTAAACGACAAGACCGCACCTGCAACGCAGATGCCCCCAAGTACTTGCCACACAGCTGCCTTTTAAGGCACTCTTCCAATGAAATGATAACATATCTTGTTTAATAACGCGAGTGATTTCAGCAAATTCCGGGGATAGTCGAATGAAAAAAAAATTGCCATCAGGATACAGCGAGCTCAGCCCATTAGCTACCTATTCACCTTGGTTGCTGGATGCGGAATTTCAAAAATCCTATGAACTTGTAAAGGATAATACCCTGGTCGATCAATATCGCTGCTATTCACTTTGGCAGTTGGCTCGTCAAGTGTGTCATCTGCCTGGAGATATTCTGGAGGTTGGTGTTTGGCGGGGAGGAACAGGTGCCTTGTTAAAACAGGCCACAGGGGGAGCCGGTAAACATTTGTGGCTAGCCGATACCTTTCAGGGTGTTGTAAAGGCTGGTCCCAAAGATGATTTTTACAAGGGTGGTGAGCATGCTGATACCAGTCGTGAAACCGTGGAAAGTCTTATTTCAAAAACAGAAGGGCTAACCGGGGTCAGTATTCTGGAAGGGATTTTTCCCGATGAAACCGCTGAGGCATTAAATGACCGTTGCTTTTGCTTTTGCCATATTGATGTCGATGTTTATCAGTCAGCAAAGGATATACTTGAGTGGGTTTGGCCACGATTAAGCAGCGCAGGCGTTGTTGTATTTGATGATTACGGTTTTTTGGGCTGCGATGGGGTGACCGCGCTTGGCGATGAGCTCTTGGTCGCTGCCTGCCTGGCGCAGCAAGACTATTTGCTGACCTACAATCTAAATGGACAGGCAATACTGGTAAAAAGATAGATTTTTTTGTTCCGGGGTTTACATACCTTGGTAAAACTGGTATATATCCACCCGCGAAGTAATATTAAACCTGAAACAACAAATTTTTACCCAAACAACAATATTAGACACTAAAACGACTTTAATAAGAGAAGAAAATATGATTCCAAATCGATGTATTATCTTGCTGCTTGTGCTGGCAATGCTAGGCTGCAGTACGACGGCTTACGAAGAAAAAGAGGAAGTTGAATTTATCAGCAATGAAAATGTTGAACAGCGTGGGGCTATCGTGGCAAGCAAGCCTGAAGTTCAACATTGGCCAGAAATCTTGTTCCCTTTGATTGACCGGACTCTTAATGATCCTGATCCAGGACTAGCCTTATACAGAAATCCTGCAACCCGAGAGCTTGTTCAGGATTTCTTTGTTGAGCTTACAGGCAGCAAGGAAGTAGCCTTGCCCATTCTTTATCATGCCAATCGCCAGGATGTGCCGCTTTTCTTGGCTTTTTCTCTGGTACAGGCCGAGAGTTCCTTTCAAATTGATGCAGTAAACCGCAATCCCTATTCGATTGATCGCGGGTTGTTTCAGCTTAATAGCCGATCCTTCCCGCAGCTGCGAAACGAGGACTTTTTCCACCCTGACACAAATGTTTTCCACGGAGTTAGCTATATGCGCTATACCCTTGATTCGATGGGGGATGTAGAACGTGCGCTCGCCATGTACAACGCCGGCCGTAGCCGTGTAGAGAGCAATAGCATTCCGGAGAGTACCAAGCTGTATGTCAGGCGAATTTTGGAGAACCGCGAAGAACTCCGAGAGAAGTTCCGAAGCTATCTTCTGGAAACTTTTTCATCTTCGGTGTAAAACTCATGCATGAGCGAAAAAAATCGGCAGAGTTTAATCCCTAAGGCAGTTGTTTCGTGCGGGGGCGCAGCCATAGGCGGCGGCCGGATAACAGCGGTTGTTCGCGTGCCTGCACCTTATTCCGAAGCAACCTTGTCGGCCGCCCGCGCTGCCGGTGCCGTGCTCGGCTGGCTGCACTGTGGTACTCCTGGGGATTTCCCGGCCTTGCCTGATCCGGCCGCCCTGGCTACTTTACGCGAAAAAGGGGCCTTGGGGATAGTTGTGCCGGTCGTCGAGCCGGAGCAAGTCCAGCTTTATTCCGAGATTGCAGCCGGTTTACACATTCCTTATTGGCACATGCAGAACGAGGCCTTGCTGGCAGCCGCCGGTCAAGCCAATGTCCCGGTTTTCCTGAGCCGAAATCCTGGTAGCAGCGACGAACAATGGCTTTTATCGGCGTCTATCCTGCAGGCGGCTGGCTGCGATTCGCTGGTGATGGTGTACGAGCGTGTGGATGATGCCCAGCAAGAGGGCGTTTTGGGCGGCGGCATCGATATCGCTGCTGCAGCTGGCCTGCAGGGCCGGGTATCCTGGCCGATGTTGACGGCGCCGGGGGGCTTTGGTCAGCAGGATGCCCGGTTGGGGCACATCGCGCTGGGGGCCTTGGTCGCGGGGGCCGATGGGGTGCTTATCGATCTTCAGACAGCTGAAAATGTTCAGCAATTTCAGCGACTCATCCTTGATATTGAAGTGCTGGAACAGCCTTTGGAGCGCGAGCTAGTCAGGCCGCCCTCAAGGTTTACTCTTCCGACAACAGATACAAGCGCGCTCAATGTAAAACAGCCTCAGCCTTCCGAAAAGCGCGGAGTTGCCAGTGGTGAGGAGCTGGCGGCGGCTGTCGGTGATTTGGTGGCTTATCAGGGAGAGCGCGGAGCGTACAGCGAGATGGCCATGCGGCGATACTTCGGGCAGACTCCGGTGGAATCTTTGCCATGCGCTTCCTTTCATGAGGTTTTTGTCGCGGTGTTGGAGCAGCGTTGTACATGGGGCATTGTTCCATTAGAAAACTCATTGGCCGGATCGGTACATGAAAACTATGATCATTTTGCCCAGTTTCCTGATATTACCATCGCAGGTGAAATTCAAATACGCATTGAGCATGCCTTGATTGCCAAGCCTGGAACCCGCTTGGAACAGATTAGGCGCGTTTTTAGCCATCCGCAGGGGCTGGCGCAGTGTTCGCGTTTTCTTCAGCAGTATCCTTCCTGGGAGAGGGTGCCATTTTACGACACAGCTGGTTCT
>CAZDYA010000045.1:0-8885 GCA_964509515.1 uncultured Spirochaeta sp. | reverse complement strand
AATGTTTGTCCGATGGGGCTTGAGCCGTATGTTCTTGAGACCCTTTCACGGGCAGAGAAAAATGACTTGAATGAGCAGATGGATGAGCGCCGGGTGCTTGATTGCATCGAGTGCGGTTCATGTGCCTTTACCTGTCCTGCGGGTCGGCCACTGCTCGACTATATTCGGACTGGTAAGCAGGCCGTAATGGCTCTGCGACGGAGGACAAAATGAGTCAGCTAAAGATAGTATCACCATCGCCACACATTTATTCCAAGGAAAGGACCAGTACGATAATGTGGTGGGTTTCTTTTGCGCTTTTGCCACTGGTAATAACATCTACCTGGGTTTTCGGACTGCGTTCGCTTGTAATCATTTTGACAGCAGTCGGCGCTTCCGTTGTGTCTGAATATGTAATTAGCAAGTACATCCTGAAGAAGCAGGTCTTGATCAGTGATGGGTCTGCTGTGGTCACCGGTATTCTTTTGGCGGCAAATCTGCCTGTTTCCATTCCGGTATACCAGGTTGTTATAGGCGCGATTGTGGCCATTGGGGTAGGTAAAATGGTGTTTGGTGGCATTGGAAACAATCCATTTAACCCGGCTTTGGTTGGCAGAACCTTTCTCTTGATTTCTTTCCCTGTTCAGATGAATACATTCCCCGCCCCTGGCTTCAGCCTGTGGAGCTCGTCCGCTGATGCTGTGAGCTCGGCTACGCCATTGGGAATTGCCGCGGCCGGCGGCACCATGAGTGATCTGCCTGGGTATATGGACATCTTTCTTGGTCAGGTTGGCGGTACCTTGGGCGGTATTGGGGTGCTGGCGGTTTTGATTGGTGGCTTGATCCTTATTGCCAAAAAAATCATTGACTGGCAGATGCCGGCTCTTTTTCTGGGCGGTATCGTATTGGTAACCGGCTCAGCCTGGTTAATCGATCCGCAGGCTTATTTGTCGCCGTTGTTTCATATCATGGCCGGTGGGGCTATGCTGGGTGCCTTCTTCATGGTTACCGACTATTCAACCAGCCCCATGACCTTGAAGGGCAAGATGATTTTTGCCGGTTCGGCAGGTATTATCACTGCTGTAATTCGCTTGTTTGCCGCCCTTCCTGACGGGGTTGCGTATTCAATTCTTGTCATGAATGCCTTGGTTCCATTGATTGACAGGGCTTGCAGACCAAAGGCTTTTGGCAGGTTTTCACAGGAGAAAGCAAATGTCTGATAATGTACAAGTAGAAGTCAAGAAGATGCCAAACACTGTGGTTGCCATGGTAGGAGTGCTAACCTTGATAGCGGTGCTTTCCGGAGCAGCTCTGGGCATCACCGATAGAGTGACCAATGAAAAGATTCAAAGCAACAGGGTTGCGCGTCGCATGGATGCAGTTAAAGTTGCGCTGCCTGAATATAACAACGACCCGGCCTTGGAGATTTGGGAGCATCCGGAAGTAGAGGGCGCGGCTGTTTATCCGGCCAGGCTTGACGGAGAAATCGCCGGTGTTGCTGTGTTGGCCAGAACAGGTAAGGGCTATTCGGGGAATATCGATGGTATTGTTGGATTTAGTCCGGAAGGCCGAATTACCAAGGTTGTGATTCTAAGGCATGCTGAAACCCCTGGTTTGGGTGCCAGAATAACAGAAGAGGATTTTACCAATCAGTTCGTCGGGATGAGCCCATTGCAGAACAAGTTGCTGGTGGCCAAAGACATGGTTGATGGGGCTACCAAGGTTGATGCCATTACTGCGGCAACCATCAGTTCCAGAGCGGTAATCGATCTTATTAATTCCGCTGCCCAGACCCATGTCGATTATTCCCGGCAGCCGGAGTATCATGGAGGCGAAAAATGAGCGATTCAGTAAAGACTGTCTTTACCCGAGGGTTTATTAGGGAGAATCCTGTATTTGCCCTTTTACTGGGTATGTGTCCAACGCTGGGTGTTAGTACCAGTGCAGTTAACGGGCTAGGAATGGGCTTGGCAACCACCGCTGTGCTTTTGGCAAGTAATGTGGTAATTGCATCCATAAAAAACCTGATTCCAGATTCGGTGCGTATTCCTGCCTACATAGTTGTTATTGCCAGTTTCGTGACCATTATTGACCTGACCATGGAGGCCTTTCTTCCTGATCTGCATATAGCCTTGGGGATTTTTATTCCTTTGATTGTTGTTAACTGTATCATTCTGGGGCGTGCAGAGGCCTTTGCTTCCAAGAACAGTGTATTTATGTCAGCTATTGATGGTTTGGGAATGGGTCTTGGCTTTGCGTTTGCACTAACCCTCTTGGGAGGCGTTCGGGAGCTTCTGGGTAACGGCAGTATTTTTGGTCTTGTTGTACCAGGAATAAGTGAGTCGCCCATGCTGCTGTTCTTGATGCCGCCTGGGGCATTTTTGGCGCTTGGCTTCCTGATCGCAGGCGTTAATGCCTTGCATGATGCATTCGTCAAAAAAGAGGCGCCCAGGTTCACTGCGCCAAGCATTTATACTGCTGCTTCCGGAGGTGATCAATGAGTTATATCGCAATTATTGTTGGTGCAATTCTGATCAACAACATAGTACTGGTTCAGTTCCTTGGCATCTGTCCCTTTTTGGGTGTTAGTAGCCGTATTTCAACGGCCGTTGGCATGAGTTTTGCCGTTTTGTTTGTAATGACATTGGCCACGCTCTCGACCCATTTACTTTACCACAGTGTTTTGTTGCCGGCTGGTTTGGATTATTTGCAGACTGTATCCTTTATTCTGGTAATTGCCTCCTTGGTTCAGCTGGTCGAGATCGTGCTCAAGAAAGTCAGTCCGGCCCTGCATCAGGCGCTTGGGGTCTTCTTGCCACTGATTACAACCAACTGTGCCATTCTTGGTGTAGCCATTCTTGTTATTCAGCGTGAGTATACCTTGATGGAGGGGCTTGCCTTTTCTGTTGCTAGTGCTATCGGCTTTGCTTTGGCCTTGATAGTTTTCGCCGGTATCCGCGAGCGTCTGGCCATGGCGGATGTGCCTGCCAGACTGAAGGGGGCACCAATTAGCTTGATTACAGCAGGTTTGCTGGCTATGGCCTTCATGGGGTTTGCTGGTCTGATGTAATTTCTTTGTTGGTATGAATGTTTTTTACGGCCGCCTTCCTGGCGGCCTTTTTTTTTAGATAATCCAGAACAGGCCGGCAGCGATTATTGCAATGGCGGCAATGGTTTCCACCGCCTCGTGCAGACGGCGCCCGGTTTTTCCTGTGATTCTCTGGATGAATTGCTGTTTGCCGTAAATTGCGATAACGCAAACAATTGACAGAACAATCCCCATTCCGGTTGCAAAACTGATAATCGAGACCAAGCCAATTAACAGGTTCCCAACTGCCAGCGCGAAGAGCAGGATCATGGCCGAGCCTGGGCATGGGATGGTGGCTGAAAGCACTATCGCTGGGAGCATTTTCCCTCGGCTTAGCCATTGTGCTAATTTGCCGGGTGGTTTTTCTGCTGCTTGGTCATCATGGGCGGCTGGGGTGTCCCCGGCGCCTCCGCTGTTCCTTCGTTTTCTTATCGCTTCGCGAATCTGGTTTGCCAGAATAATGGCTCCAAGCAAAACTGCGCCGCCGGCAGTCACCTTGTGTATGGTGGCTGTTGCATTATCCAGTGCGGCTGACACAGAGGCGCTCAGGATAAACCAGGCTACCAGTACTACCGTTGCGCCGGAGGCGGCGTGGAGCAGGGCGGTCATTGTTCCTGCGATTACCCCGGTAATTGGCTTGGAGTTTGTAGTCAAAAAATAGCCCAGTAACAGGGTTTTACGGTGCCCGGGCAGGGTGGCGTGGACCAGGCCATAGGCAAAAGCGATGGCAGCTGCCAGTAGAATGCTACGCAGATTGGCAGATTCGGCCGAGATAAGTTCTGATAACTGGGAATTAAATTGCTTTTGCAGATGGCTTGGCAGCTTTCCGGTGATTCTGCTTAGGCCTTCGGGAATGTTTCGCGTTTCTTGAGTCTCTGGTGGTGTTTCTGTAGTGGGTCGTCCAGATGTGAAAGGGTTGGCAGAGGCTGGCAACACAATTAATAGCTGCAAAGCAATCAGTATTAGCAGGGCTGTAATAATCGACGATTTAAAACTGTATCTACCATTCTTCATTTCGGTAATATACAAAAAACCCCTCTGTATGTTAAGAGGGGCTAACTTGCTACATTATCTTAAAAGTAAAATTTCAGCTTTGAACGCCTGTCAAGGTCTTGATGTATTGAATTCGCTCAAAATCCTCCGGGATAAAGCTTTGGCTCTGGCTAACCTTGCCACGGAATTGCTCTATCGAAGTAAAATGATGTTTCTTCATGTACTCAGTCAGGCCAGCGTGCATCTTTTTGATTGTATCAAGGCCATCCTTGTAGAGGGAGCTGCAAACTTGACCAACCTGCGCGCCGGCTAAAAGTACCTTTATTAAATCATCAGCTGTATGGATGCCAGAAGATGCTGCCAGCTCCAGTTGCTTCTTGTGATAAAGCAGGCTGATCCACCTCAGTGGCATGGCTAAATCGGCGCTGCTACTGAAAGGGCTGGCGCTTTTCAACCGAAAGTTATCAGTATCAATATCGAACTGAAAAAAGCGATTAAAAAGGGTTACCGAACTCGCTCCGGCCTTTCTCAATTCGTCGACCATAAGCGGTATCGAGGTGAAATAGGGGCCGATTTTTATAGCCAGCGGTACCTTGGTGGATTGACTGGCGGTGTGAACAGTGTCTGTATACCATTTTCTTATCTCGGTTTCATCTGTACTGTAGTCTTGTGGTAGCAGAGCAAGGTTGAGCTCAATAGCATCTGCACCAGCTTCAGCGAGCTGCGGCAGGCGTTCTACCCACCATTCCTGGCGAAAGGCGTTTACACTGCCGATAATTGGAACGCTGGTTCGCTTTTTCGCTTCCCTGATCGTGTTGCAGTATCTCTCCATATCAAAGCCCGTTTGCATTTCTGCAATATAATCATGGCTTTC
Source organism: uncultured Spirochaeta sp. (assembly GCA_964509515.1). Taxonomy (GTDB): domain Bacteria; phylum Spirochaetota; class Spirochaetia; order DSM-27196; family DSM-8902; genus Spirochaeta_B. The sequence goes on along the minus strand of CAZDYA010000045.1, from coordinate 3,951 downwards.
AGGGTGAGAAGAGGAATCCATCTGCTTTATGGCTTCGTCAATTTCTTCCTGAAAAATTGATTTGACAATAACAGCGCCCGCACCTGCTTCTGCGCAGGCTGCGATTTTGTCGGCTGTTCCGCTCAGGCCGCAGCTTGAAACCACAATGGGGTTTTCAAGCTCAAGTCCCATGTATGTAACCTTGGTATTACTCATGCATGTATGGTACTCTTTTCGACGGAGTGGTGTCAAATATATTGGTCAGGAATTGTTGATTTACATTATTTTGGTTGACAGACTTATGGTATGTCTGCTATATTCGGCGGACAGTTTGACATGCCCCTGTAGCTCAGCGGTAGAGCACCACCATGGTAAGGTGGGGGTCATCGGTTCAAGTCCGATCGGGGGCTTTTGTCAGAGAGTATTACTGCGAAGGCCAGTAGCTCCAATTGGTAGAGCGGCGGTCTCCAAAACCGCATGTTGTAGGTTCGAATCCTGCCTGGCCTGGAAACGAGGTGGTGCATGAAAAAATTAGTTCAGTTCTTTAAAGACAGCGCCGCCGAGCTTAGGAAGGTTGTGTGGCCAACGAGAGATGAGGTTGTATCAAACACAAAAGTGGTGATCGTCTCGGTGGCGATCTTTGCTGCTGCGCTAGGCTTGGTTGATTTTCTGTTTGTTACGGCCATAGAATTCATCTTTTAATCAAGAAAAGGTATTTATTAATGGCGAAACAGTGGTATGTCCTGCATGTATTTTCGGGACATGAAAACAAAATTGAAAAATTCCTCCGGCTTGCCATGGAAGATGGTGAATTCGGTGACATGGTGACCGACGTTAAGGTTCCCAGTGAGCAGGTAGTTGAGGTCCGTGATGGTAAAAAGCGGGTCAGTAACAAGAAATTTCTTCCGGGATACATTCTTGTTGAAATGGACCTGCCTGATATGGGATGGAAGCAGGTTTGTTCTGGTATCAGAAAGATACAGGGTGTGACCGGTTTTGTGGGGACGGCTTCCAACAGCAAGCCTCAGCCTATTTCCAAGGAAGAGGTTCGGACAATTCTGCAGAAATCTGGTGAGTTTAAGGGTGAAAAGGTTGCCCGTCCAAAGCAGACCTTTGTGGTTGGTGAGAACGTGCGCGTTACCGATGGGCCGTTCAGTACCTTTACTGGTACGATTGATGAGGTTAACCAGGAAAAGGGTAAGCTCAGGGTAATGGTTGGGATATTTGGCAGGTCTACACCAGTAGAGGTCGATTTCCTGCAAGTTGAAAAAATGTAATTGGTTAATTCCGATTGATTTTTGGTCTTCGTAGAGGACTGTATGGGAGTCATGTATAAGGCATGACGTTGGCACCACATTTGGAGAGAAAAAATGGCAAAGAAAAAAGTAACTGCAATTATTAAATTGCAGGTCCCGGCAGGTAAGGCGACGCCAGCACCTCCGGTAGGTCCGGCACTTGGTCCTCATGGGGTGAGTGCGCCTCAGTTCGTTCAGCAGTTTAATGATGCTACCTCAAGTCTTGAGCCTGGCTTGACTATTCCTGTAGAGATCACCGTATACGCTGACAGAAGTTTTAGTTTTATTACCAAAACCCCTCCCGCTGCAGTTTTGATTAAAAAGGCATTGGGTCTGGCTTCTGCTTCTGCGGAGCCGCACAAGGTTAAAGTTGGGACTTTGACTCAGGAGCAGCTGACTTCTATTGCTCAGACCAAAATGCCTGACTTGAATGCGAATGACATAGAGGCTGCGAAGCGTATCGTGGCTGGTACTGCCCGAAGCATGGGCGTGCAGGTGGAGGCTTAAAATGAAGCGAGGAAAGAAATACCAGGCGGCAGTGAAAAATCTGGAGCCGGGACGAGAATACCCGCTCGAAGAGGCGGTTGGTTTGGTTAAACAAATGGCATCTGCCAAGTTTGACGAGACTGTCGAGTTGGCTATGAAGCTAAACCTTAAGAAAAGCTCTACTGTCAGGGATACAGTCGTTTTGCCTCATCAGTTTACTGGTGACAAGAAGGTGTTGGTTTTTGCCAAGGGCGATAAGGCTCAGGAAGCACGAGATGCCGGTGCGGCATATGTCGGTGATGATGATTTGATTCAGAAGATTCGCGACGGCTGGATGGATTTTGATGTTGCTGTCGCAACTCCGGACATGATGAAGGATGTTGGGCGTTTGGGTCCTATTCTTGGTCGGCGTGGTTTGATGCCGAACCCCAAGACCCAGACTGTAACCATGGATGTTGCAGGTGCCTTGGCTGAGTTGAGCAAGGGACGCGTTGAATTCCGCTCTGACAAGACAGGGGTTGTTCATTTGGCAGTTGGTAAGGTTTCCATGGATGCAGACAAGATCAAGGAAAACATAACGCTTGTGGTAAATGAGGTTGTTAGAAAGCGCCCTGCAGATACCAAGGGTGATTTTGTTCGAACAGTGGCGCTCTCTTCAACGATGGGTCCTGGTGTTCGTGTTATTCAGGGCGAATGGTGAGGTGCGATATGAGTGATTATGTTACACGTGTAAATGAAAGCAAGGAACAGTCTGTTGCTTATCTGAAGGATAAGTTTGCTGCTGTCGGTGATTATATTTTTGCTGATTATCGCGGTTTGTCCGTTGATCAGATCACCGAGTTACGCAGTAAGCTTTATGAAAGTCAGACTGAATTCAGGGTTATCAAAAATCGATATGCCAAGATAGCCTTTGAGCAGTTGGGAAAGCCTGATGTTTCCGAATATCTGGTTGGTCCTACTGCGGTGGCTTTGAGTAATGGTGATACGAACGCGGTTGCCAAAGAGCTCTTTACCTTGAGTAAGGATTGGCCAATGACTATCAAGGGTGGTCTGGTTGATGGTAATGTGTTCAGTGCCGCTGATGTTGAGGCGTTTTCCAAGTTGCCTGGCAGGTTGGAGCTCTTGGCTATGCTTATGGGTACCATGAATGCACCAGTTAGAAATCTGGCTTGTGCTTTTAATGATGTTCCAACACGATTGGTTAGGGTTTTGCAGGCTGTTGCTGATAAAAAAGCAGCTGAATAAGAAAGAAAAAATTTCGCGTTAGTCTTCTGTTATCAGGCCATGCTATCGCGAATAAAAAAAAGGAGAAGATAATATGGCAGTTTCTAAAGATGAGATCCTGGATGTAATCGCCGGGATGACCGTGCTCGAGGTTTCCGAGCTGGTAAAGGCAATGGAAGAGAAGTTCGGCGTTAGTGCAGCTGCTCCTGTAGCTGTTGCTGCAGCTGGTGCTGCTGCTGGCGGTGCTGCTGAGGCAGCAGAAGAGCAGACCGAATTCGATGTTATTCTTAAGGGCGTAAAAGACGGTCAGAAGATTCCTGTTATCAAGGAAGTTCGCGCTGTTACCGGTCTTGGCCTTAAAGAGGCTAAGGAGCTGGTTGAAGCTGGCGGCAAGGCTGTTAAAGAAGGCGTCGACAAGAAGACTGCAGATGAAATTAAAGGAAAGCTGGAAGCAGCCGGCGCAGAAGTTGAGCTTAAGTAAGCACGAGCGATCATTACGTTTTAGCTTCTCATGGAGCCACCGGAGTTTTTCCTCCGGTGGTTTCTGTGTCTTCAAAAGTATATGATATGCCTGCGAATGCTGAGGCAGGGCAGGTTGAAGGTGTAATTCCTACGGGGGTAGTCAATGTTTGATAGAATCCAGCGCATTCAGCGCGTGACGGTTGGTGCCGGTCGTGAGCCGGTTATTCCGTTGCCTGACCTTGTGAGCGTGCAGTTGGCATCGTACGAAAAGTTTTTGCAACGTGAGCGAAAGCTGGCTGGAAAGCCGGTAGAGGTTCAGGGGTTGGAAGAGGTTTTTCAGACCATTTTTCCTATTGAAAGCCCGAATGGGGATATGCGTCTCGAGTATGATCATTACACCCTTGATGAGGAAGGGATTAAGTTCTCGGAAATCGAGTGTAAATTAAAAGGGCATACCTATGCAGTGCCTCTAAAGGCGAGAATAAACCTGCTGTTTCTTGAAACC
>CAZDYA010000044.1:0-8988 GCA_964509515.1 uncultured Spirochaeta sp. | reverse complement strand
GTGGTGCCTCTGCCGCCGCGGGAACTGGGCAGGCTGGTGGAGCCTCCGCCGGGGGAACTGGGCAGGCTGGTGGAGCCTCCGCCGCCGCGGGAGCCGGGCAGGCTGGTGGAGCCTCCGCCGGGGGCGCCAGCGCGGCCCCGGCATCCTTGTCCGGAATGCCGTACGGTGTTAAGGATAATATTGCTGTCAAAGGCCAGCCGCTGACCTGCGGTTCCCGCATGCTGGAGCACATGATCGCACCATATAACGCAACGGCAATTGACCGTTTGAATGCGGCCGGCGCGAGGGCGATTGGGAAAACCAATATGGATGAATTCGGAATGGGTTCATCTACGGAAAACTCGGCTTTGGCGAAAACGGTCAATCCGTGGGGGGCGCAGCTCGCGCCCGGTGGTTCCAGCGGCGGCAGCGCGGCGGCGGTAGCGGCCGGCCTGGTGCCGTTTGCGCTGGGGACTGATACGGGCGGATCGGTGCGGCAGCCGGCCGGGTTTTGCGGGGTGTACGGCCTTAAGCCGACCTATGGCGCGGTTAGCCGTTATGGCCTGGTGGCCTATGCCAGCTCATTGGAAGTAATCGGCATCCTTTCGCAGGATTTGCAGGTTATGCGCGATGTATTTGCCTGCATTCGCGGCAAGGATGAAAAAGATCAGACCACTATCGACTGGGATCAGATATCTGCTGCTCATGAGGGATCCTCGGCTGCTGCACAACGAGCCGGGAAACTGGCTTTCATACGCGGTGATGCAGGCTTGCATCCGGATGTTGCCGCTGCATATCAGAAAACAAAACAGTTGGCTCAGGATAAGGGTTTTCAGGTTGAAGAGATCGATCTGGGCACCCTGGATTATGCCGTGCCGGCGTATTATACGATAGCGACAGCCGAGGCAAGCGCCAACCTGGCCAGATACAATGGCGTGCGTTATGGCCACCGGCCGGATTATGCCGAGACGCCAATTGAATTGATGCGCAAATCCCGATCCGAAGGCTTTGGTGACGAAGTTAAGCTTAGAATAATGCTGGGTACATACGTTTTACGATCGGGTTTTCAGGATCAGTATTATGTAAAGGCGCAGAAAATCCGGACCAAGCTATACAATGAGTTGGCACAGCTTTATCAGCGGGTCGAGGGCCTGGTGCTGCCGGTTTTTCCAACCCCGCCTTTTCGACTTGGGGGCGTTGAGTTGGATAATTTCCAGCAAAAACAGGGTGACCGCTTTACCACCTTGGCCAACCTGGCTGGATTACCGGCTTGTGCCTTTCCTGGCGAGGTAGTAAACGGTCTGCCGATCGGAATGCAGATTATGGGGCCTGACGGCAGCGAGGAAAAGCTGATCTCAACTATCGAGGTCTTGCAGGCAGGCCGCAGTTTTGTTCGTCCGCCGGAATATCAGCAGTTATTGTATTCAAGCTGTACGGAGGCTGAGTAATGTTTGAAACTTTTATTGGTTTGGAAATCCACGTACAGTTAAAGACGGAAAGCAAGATCTTTTGTAATTGCCGAGCTGCTTATGGCGATGAACCGAATACCAACGTCTGTCCTGTTTGCATGGGCTATCCCGGTGTGCTGCCGGCCCTGAACGAAAAGGCCATGGAATTGTCATATCTGGTGGCCATGGCATTAAATTGTGAGCCTTCGGCTGTATGTGCCTTTGACCGGAAGAACTATTTTTACCCGGATTTGCCCAAGAATTATCAGATTAGTCAGTTTGCCAAGCCGCTTGGGCTTAACGGCCGGATAGACTTTATGTATCAGGGCGAGGTACGCTCGGCTCGCATCAAGGAATGTCACCTCGAAGAAGATGCAGGAAAAATGATACACGCTGGCGATATGTCGCTTTTGGATTTTAACCGGACAGGAACCCCGCTGCTGGAGATCGTGACCGAGCCGGATCTGAAAGAGGGCGAAGAGGCCGAGGCCTTGCTGCATGAATTGCGGCGTATGGTGCGATATCTGGGTGTTTGTGATGGCAACATGGATGAGGGCTCGATGCGCTGTGATGCCAATATCTCGGTTAACCATCAGGGACAGGGGCTCGGCAGCAAGGTAGAGGTAAAGAACCTCAATTCCAGCAAGTTTGTAAGAAAGGCACTGAATTACGAGATAAATCGCCAACAGGGCATGATGAGCGAGGGGAAGGCCATTGCGGTTGAAACCCGATTATGGAACGAAAACCGTGATATAACCGAATTGATGCGGAGCAAGGAAGAGGCCAACGATTACCGGTATTTTCCGGAGCCGGACTTGCCGCCGTTCAATGCTGATGGAGCATTTCTGGAACGGGTCAAGACCAATATGATAGAATTGCCGATGTTGCGGCGCAACCGTATCATGCAGGACTATGGTCTTTCTGACGTCCATGCTGATATTATTACCGAGGAAAAAAGCGGTGCTGATTTTTTTGAACAGGCGGTAAAAGAGGGTGCTGATGCACAATCGGTGGCAGCCTGGTACGTTTCTGATATCAAAAAGCATCTGAATAAGGCCGGGATTGAAATTAACGAATCCCCGATGGAGCCTCAGTGGCTGGCCGATATGCTGGCTCGTATTGAGCGAAAAGAGATCAGCGGCAAGATTGCCAAAGATGTGCTTGACCGGGTTTTCGCTGGCGAAGGTTCGCCGGCGCAGATCATCGAGGCAGCAGGCCTGCAGCAGATAACCGATCCGGCGCAGCTTGCCGAGGCTGTCGATGCGGTATTTGCCAGTCATCCCAAGGCCTTGGCTGAGATTCAGGCTGGTGATAAAAAACCGGTGGGTTTTGTGATTGGTCAGGTCATGCGTGCCACCGGGGGCAAGGCCGACCCCGGTTTGTTGGCCACAATTATTGCTCAGAAGACCAGCACCTGAACAGGAGGATTGCAATGAGTGAACAACAGGGAAATACAAAAGGCGGCGATCGGGTTCTGGCGAAGAATGTAAGCTCTTTTGGCGGACAGCAGGTCAAGCTGGCAGGCTGGGTGCACCGCATTCGTGAGTTGGGAGGCATCAGTTTTGTCCTGATGCGCGACCGCAGCGGTCTGATTCAGCTGGTTTATGAAGGCAGCGTTGATTTTTCTTTGGAGTCTGTAATAGAGGTAAGCGGCCTGGCGGAGCAAAACGAAAAAGCCCCCGGCGGCTGGGAGATAAAAGTCGAGCAGACTACCGTGTTGGCTGAGGCGGCGCCGGAACTTCCCCTGCCGGTTAATCAGGACTATGCGCAGGTAGGTTTGGATGCGGTATTGGATAATCGTCTGTTAAGTCTGCGCAATCCCAAGGTGCTTGATGCCTTTCGCATTCAGGCAAGCATAGCCAAGGGTTTTGGAGAGTATTTAAGGTCTCAGGATTTTACCGAGATCAAGACAAGCAAATTGATTGGTTCGGGCACCGAAGGCGGGACCGGTCTTTTTAAGGTAGAGTATTTCGAAGATTCAGTATTTTTGGCCCAGTCCCCTCAGTTTTACAAGCAGGCCATGGTGGCTAGCGGGCTTGAGCGGGTTTTCGAGATTGGGCATGCATACCGGGCAGAAAAACACGATACACCGCGGCACCTGAATGAGTACGTCTCTATGGATGTCGAGATGGGCTTTATTGCCAGTATTGATGAATTGATGGATTTGGAGGTGGGCATCCTTGGCTATATCTCTGAGTTGATAACCCGCGAGCATCCGGACATCCTGGAGCGTTATGAACAGGTTTTACCGACTGTCGAGGAATGGAAAAAGACACCGCGAATTGGGCACGAAGAGGCCAAAAAAATTGCCTCTGAGCGCTGCGGCAAGCGGCTGTTCGAGATCAATCCGGAGGCCGAGCGGGAATTGTGTGCCTGGGCAAAAGAGGAATACGGCGTGGATGCTGTTTTTGTTACTGAATTTCCAAGAAAGAAGCGGCCTTTTTATACCTATCCTGAAGGGCTGAAAACACAGAGTTTCGATTTACTTTATCGCGGCCTGGAAATCACTACCGGTGGGCGACGAATTAATGAATACAAGATGCTATTGGAGGCCTTGCCGAAATTCGGTTTGACAGAGGAAGGGCTGGGTGATTATTGCAAGATTTTCAAGTATGGCTGTCCGCCGCATGGCGGCTTTGCCATCGGACTTGAGCGACTGACTCAGAAATTCCTTGGACTTGGCAGCGTAAAAGAGGCTTCCCTATTTCCAAGGGATAGAAAGCGGATTACCCCGTAACCTGAATCATCATCAACCCGGCTAGCATACACAGCTGTGCCGGGTAATAACTAGCCAGAATCCATATCTCGCTTTTAGCCAGCTTGCGACCAAATGTGTGATGAGCAATGCAGCTGTCAGAGAAATAGATAAGAATAGCGCCAGCCAGAATGCAGACCGCGGCGGCAGGATTAGACGTCCATTTATGCGCGGCATGGATAAAGGCCGCGACCACCAAATGGCTGACAGTCAGCATATAGGTTATCACTGGAGCGCGTAGGTCAGCAGGCAGCCGATCGAGTTTGCGGTATTGCAGGGCCATTAGAATAAGCATTGCCGGTATGGCGAGGGCTAGTAGCCAGGAGGGGCCGGCGGCCTGGTGCAGAACGATTCCGTAAATTGCATAGGCAATCAGGTAGCCGGCAAGTCCTGCGACAAAAAACCATGGTCTGCGTTGACGGCTCAGCAGAAAATCGGCGGCGGCGGCGAATAATAGTGAAATTGAAAATGGCAGGGTCAGGCCCTGCCAATCGGTGCTACTGCCATAAACGGCGGCGGCCAAAAAGAGCGACAAATTGACTGCCAGTTTGAGGTATTCATTGCCTTTAACAGCACGGTGGCTGGCCGCAATGGCCGGGATGGCCAAGGCGGCGGGGGGAATTAGCCAAAGCAGATGCCAGTTCATAGAGGCCTGCTATTTGTCGTCAAAATCGGGATCATCGAAGTCGGGCAGATCAAAATCGCCACCAGCGGGTTTGGTGTCTGCTTCTTCCAGATCAGGTTCGTCAAAGTCCGGCTCATCGAAGTCAGATCCGTCAAAGCTCGGCTCATCGAAGTCAGGCATGTCCATATCTGGCGTATCAATATCCGATTCTTCCAGGTCGGGGGTTTCAAAGTCGGGCTCTTCAAAATCCAGGTTTTCCGGTTCCGGGATTTCATGCTGCTCAAAGGATTCAGGTACATCCAATGAAACAGGCGGTTCATCGCTTAGTTCCGGGGCGTCATAGGAAGGCGGGGCCTCCTGCTCCGGGGTGTCAAAGACGACCATGCTGCCGCCTACATTGATCACGTCACCCGGATCAAGTTTGCGCTTGGTGGTTTTCTGGTTGTTGACCTTTACAGGATCCTCACTTTCAACACTGTAGCTGTTGTCGTCGGGATCATAGATAATGGTAGCGTGGCTTGGGCGGGCGCTCTGGGCATCGACCAGTGTAATATCATCGGAGTCGGCAGAGCCGATAACGGTTTTGTTCTGGCTGATGGCAATGGTTTTGGAAAAACGGCTGCCCTCAAGCACTTCGAGGTTGGCTGATTTTTGCTTGTTTGTGAAGCCAAGGCGGCTTAATACAATCAGGCCGGCAATTGCCAGCAGGAAGGGCAAAAGCAGCAATACCGGATGTACAGGTGCCGGCATTCCGATGAGTGTACCGGCGAAATAGGATCTTTCAGTGGAAAATGTACCGGCATCACCCTTGTAGCTGATTCTAACCGTACGCTTTTCCGAAGGGGTCATGGTTGCGCGGTAGCTGATTTTATACTCGCGCAGGATTTGATTGCGAATATCCAGGTATATATTGGCGAGTTCATCCTGCTTGAGGGTGTCGAAGACCCGGCCACCGGACTGGTCTGAAAGCCAGGTCAGGTTTTCTTCGATGTCCTGGCCAAAGCGTATCGAGAAGAGACTGATGCCTGCCTTTTCCAGTTCAGCGGCAGTGAAATCGGCAGTGTATTCCCGTTCGCCGAATTCAGGGTGCGGCTTGCCAGAGCCCTGTAAATAGGGATAGTTCTCGCCATCGGATAGAACGACAATGGTTTTTCGGCCGGGAACGTCAGCAAGCAGTCGGATCGCACTATTAACGGCATAGTAGAGTTCGGTCCAGCCCTCGCCGGAGCCTTTTTCGGGTTGGGTGATTCGATCAACAGCGCGAACAAGTTCCTGAGGATTAGACTGGTTTTCGCTAAGGATGTTAAAAAATGAGTTGAAAGCAGCTAGTTGAACTTTATCGCGGGTGTCATTCATGGAACGCAGGAATATCTTTAATGCTTCCTGGGCCTGGGTCATCCGCATATCCTGTTTTCGGTCAGTGGACTGGCCGTCGATTGTTTCATACATGCTGCCGGAGTTATCAATCAGCAGAAAATAGGTAATGCCTTCGTCGGAGGCATGGGCCGAAAAATTGGTCACCGGAACACTGATCCAGGTTGATTCATCGGCGGATTCACTGATCTGGAAATCCTTGGAGCCCAGTTGATTTACAGGAATTCCTGCGGCGTCCAAAACGCTGATAAACAGGTGTACCGTTTGGCGGGTCAATAATTGGCTGGTATCAATCTGTGAGACCGCAATTCCGGGAACCGTGTTGCCATCATTCTCCTGGCCAAAGGTTGCACTGACAGCAAGCAGACAGAGAACAATAATTAAGGGTATTAGTTTGTTAAAACGCATTGCTGCCTCCTATCCATGTTTGTAAAGCAGTTTGGCACTGCCGATCTGAAAAACGTCTTCGAACTTTAATAGCCGTTCCTGCAACATTTCATCGTTAATTTTGATTGATTCATCGGGGTCGGCAGGAGTCAGGATCAATTCGCGACCGCTGGCTTTCATCACTGCGTGAACTGTTTTGACACCGTCATAGGCAGAGAGCAGGACCTCGCAACGGCGGCCGCTACCGATTTCAATGGTACTTTGATTCAGGATGAATTCCTTGCCCTTATACATCCCGTTTAACAGCCGAACTACACCGTAGGACATCCGGCGTTCAATCACTGAATAGGCAAAGCCGATAGACAGACCGAGCAGAATGAGTCCAAATAGTGATGCAATCCCTGCGGTCGGGAAGATGGTTCGCAACAGTTCAAGCATTGCCCCACCAACCAGTCCGCCAATAAAGCCGCCGACAACGCCAGTTGCGATTTTCCTGAGGCTAAGGGTGCGAATACCTTCGGCGCTGCCGATAAAGGTTCCAAGAACAGCCCAGCCCAGGGCGCGGCTAATCGGGAAGCCGATGCTTTTGAGTTCACCCTGAGACAGGGCCAGCCGTTCGCCAAAAAACAAAAAGACGCGCTGGGCAATTAGAAAACCTATTGCCCCGCCCAAGGCGCCAACCCCGGCCCCAATGGCCATGCCGATTAGCATGCGGTCCAACCGGCGGGCAATAATGCCGGGCGCGGCAGAAAAGAAAGCGCCAAAAAGCAGGCCGAACACGGCACCGCTGGTCAGGCTGAAAAGCAGGAAACTGGAGAAGCCTGCTTGGGCCGAAAGCAATAATTGTAGTGCGGGCCAGGCTGCCAGTCCCCCAAGGACTCCAAGCAAGGCAATAATCATCCGCCGAAAAAACATGGTCATGGCGACTCTCCTATTGTCATTTCTTCTTTCTCTGCATCATATTCTATCATAACTTGACGGTTTTGCCCGGATTCAACCTGAATTGCAATATCAGCCTTATCGCGGCGGCCAATGGCTTCCAGGGTGTAGCGGCCCGGTGGCAGGTTTAGGACAAGCGGATTGCCGGGCAGCAGATCAGGAATTGGCAGCCGCACTGGCCTAGGGCCTCCTGCGGTATAATAATCATGTCCGTTAAGCAGAATGCTGATTTTATTATCCTCTGTTGAAAGAGTAATGCTACCAGGCCTTGGTATCAAGGCGACTTCCAAAATCAAATCGCTTTGGTCAACAGATGTATTCTTTTTGTATTCCTGAGAGTAGTAGTTACGTTGGCCGATACGGAAGGAATATTCCTGTCCGCTGAATAGCTGCTGTTCCATCAAGGTCACCGGATAAAAGCGGTCTTGCCAAAAGACTTCGATCCGTGACCCAGAGGTAATGTCCTTTCCGCTGATTAGATCCCTGACCTGGGGCCAAACCCTTAGTGGGATTGGCTGGGGCGGCTGATGGGAGATGGAAAAGCGATTGCGGTCCTGGTTGTCAGCGCGTTCGAACTGTCGGCTTAGCGGCTGAACAAAGATGTCTTTCGTATAGGTCTTGGTATCGATAGTAGTACTTAAGACGTATTCTCCAGAGGGCAAGTATCTGGGAATAGGGAAGGCCGCAGAAAAGCTGATGGAATGTTGTTCCCCCTCCTGGCTTATATGCGAGGGCGAAATGGACAGAGTGGTGCCTTTGCGCAGAAGCTCGAAGCGCCCATATTGGCTATTGATAGCGGCACTTACCCGGCCGTGGGTATCAGCATGAAATATATGATGATGAAAACCGGTGTAGATACCAGCGCCAAGTAGTAATGCGCCCACTGCGGACACAATTGCTGCGCCAATAAGCCGGGGTCGGGTAATTATCCGTTTTTTGGGTGGGGTAAATGAGCCGACCAGGAAATCGCTTAAAAGCCCCGCCCCTTCAAATGGCTGGCCAATAACAGGCTTGATTCCCAGGCGTTTTTCCAGCCGCTTGATCAGTAGGTGCAGGTTCTGGTAACGGCGTGTGATTTTTGGACGCATGCATTTGCGAATAGTGCGCAGGGTAAAGCGCGAGATATTTGGATTATGCTTTCGCGGATTTTTGTATTTGCCCTTGATGATGCGCTGATATGTTTCGGGTAGCTTGCCGCTAGGATATGGTTTTTTACCCGTAATCATCTCATAGAGCATGACACCAAGGCTGTATATATCAGCGCGGTGGTCCACATCGCGCGAGCTGGTGAACTGTTCTGGGGCCATGTAAGACGGGGTGCCAAGGGTCATCCCGACCTGAGTCAGATCATCATCTGTACGTTGGTCGCGGATGGAGGCAATGCCAAAATCAACCAACTTGACACTGCCACTATTGGAGATCAGGATGTTACCGGGTTTTATGTCCCGATGAACGACTCCCTTGGAGTGGGCATATTGAAG
>CAZDYA010000043.1:0-9047 GCA_964509515.1 uncultured Spirochaeta sp. | reverse complement strand
CTATTGTATCCAGCCCGGAGCGCTTTAGGCGTTCCTTCAGCCGGCTTTCAAGAATTGAGCGGTTGGTACTGGAAAAATGGATGCCGCTCTCGTTATAGATGAGGTCGCGGAATCTCTCAAAGTCACTGTCCTGTAAAAAATCGGCCATTATAACTGTAATGATAGGTATATTAGAGAGGCTGTGTCAATGTTATTTTCCCAGCTCGTTGACAGATGAGGGCGCTGTCGCAATAATGAAGCCCCATGAGGAAATATATTTTTGTGACCGGCGGCGTCTGCTCGTCACTTGGAAAAGGGATTTCGGCTTCTTCACTTGGCAGCCTTCTTGAGAGCCGTGGGCTTAAGGTTCAGATGGTCAAGGTTGATCCTTATATTAATGTCGATGCCGGAACCATGAGTCCGTACCAGCACGGCGAGGTTTACGTTACCGATGACGGTGCCGAGACGGATCTGGATTTGGGAAACTATGCACGTTTTACATCCGCTACTCTGACACGGGCAAATTCAATTACTACGGGACAGATATATCAAGAGGTTATCCAGAGGGAAAGAGAGGGGAGATATCTGGGCAGAACGGTTCAGGTTATCCCCCACATTACCGACCGGATCAAGCACCGGATATTCGCAGTTGGGGAATCGGCCGATGTTGATGTAACCATTGTCGAGATTGGGGGTACCGTCGGAGATATTGAATCCTATCCCTTTATCGAGGCCGCTCGGCAGATTATTCATGAGCGCGGCCGCGAGAATGTCATTTCGGTGCATGTTACCCTGATACCTGTGTTGCCTGGCGATGAACTCAAGACCAAACCAACTCAGCATTCGGTCAAGGAGATGCGGGAGATCGGGATACAGCCTGATATCCTGTTGTGCCGCGCACCGCATTTGCTGGATGAGGATATGCGACGAAAAATCTCCCTGTTTACCAATGTTGATCCTGAAGCCGTAATTAGTGCTTATGATGTTGACACCATTTATGCGGTGCCCTTGGCCTTTCATGAGCAGGGAGCCGACCAGCTGATAGTAGACCGGCTTGGGCTTGAATGCGGCGAAGCCAAGGTTAAGCCTTGGGAGAAGATGGTCAATGTTGTGCGTTCGCCCAAGAAAAGCGTAAGTATCGCGGTGGTTGGCAAGTATATCGAACTTCAGGACAGCTACAAGTCGGTAGACGAGGCGCTCTATCATGGCGGGGTGGCCCATGGCGGAAGGGTTGAGTTGGTCAAGATTGATTCGGAACGTCTGGAGAAAGAAGGCAACCTCAAGACCGTCTTTAAGGATGTTTCGGGTATTTTGGTTCCAGGGGGCTTCGGCTCACGCGGTGTGCTGGGCATGATTCAGACCGCCCAGTTTGCACGTGTAAACAAGTTGCCATATTTTGGCATTTGCCTTGGTATGCAGATCATGGTTATCGAATTCGCCAGGAATGTATTGGGACTGGAAGATGCGGACTCCAGTGAATTCGCTCCCGATTCTCCCAATCCGGTTATCAGTTTGCTGGAAGACCAGGTAGATATTCAGAACTACGGCGGGACCATGCGGCTGGGCAGCAACCAGAGTTTGCTGCAGAGCGGAACCATTATCCGTGATGCCTACAAGCAGGAAATCATTGAAGAACGGCACCGGCATCGCTACGAGGTAAACAATAAGTACCGGGAGGTGCTTTCCCAGGCGGGCTTGATCCTTGGTGGTACGACAACTGACGAAAAGCTGGTGGAATCCGTTCAGTGGCCTGATCACCCCTGGGGCGTCGGGGTGCAGTTCCATCCTGAATTCAAGTCCCAGCCGACAAGGCCCCATCCGCTGTTTTCATCTTTTACAGCCGCAGCTTTTGGCTATAAGGGGAAAACCGCCGGATGATGCGAAAAGTGGCCGGCTTTTGGCTCGGGGTGCTTGTGGTAGCGGCAGTTTCATGTTCGCTTGATTATGATTATATGGAAGAAGAGGCCGTGGATGTCAGGCCCGAGGTTGAGATTACCAGGCTACAGCACACGGTAGTGCGTTCGGGAAGAACCAGGTTTCGCATTCATGCCATGGGGAGCAAGACCTGGCAGGAAGAAAAACGCCAGGTGCTCGAAGAAGTATACTTCTGGGAATATAATCAGGAGGGCGAATTGGCGGCCGAGGGTAGGGCCGATTTTGCCGAGATAATGCTGGAAACCGAAGACATTCGTTTTTCCGGGGCCATTTTGCTATACAGCTATGAGGAAGAGGCAGGGATAGAGGCTGCCTATCTTGAATGGAATGCCGAGGAAAGAAGGTTGCAGGGTAATGACGGTGAAGAGGTTATCATCACCCGTGATGACGGGACGACGATTGCAGGTGTAACCTTTTTGGCCGATATGCGTTTACGTTCGCTGGCCTTTGACGATGGGATCTCGGGTGTGTATGTTGATGAGCAGGCTGATGAACAGGCTGATAATCAGATTGAAGAATAAGAGGTGTTGTTTGCGAGCGAAGGTGCCTGCCTTGTTATATGTACTTTTACTCTGGGTGATTCCGGGCATGCTGGCGGCGGAAGATGAGCCGCAGCGTTTTAATTTCCGCGGTGACCGCTCTACAACAGTACTTGGTGAAGGCAGTGAGCGCACCCGTTTAATTGGTAACGCCAGAATAGAGACCGACGGGGTGCTGATTACAGCTGACCAGATAGAGGTTTTTGGAGAGTCCTTTCGTTACGCCGAGGCCAGCGGGAACTTGCGTGTTATTGATGCTGACAGAGAGATTGAGCTTACAGCGCAGACCTTTTTTTATGACAGAGAGTTGGAGATTTCACGCGCCGAGGGTGCTGTTTATATGGAAGATGCCCGTAATGAGGTTGTTGTCAGGGCCGGATTTCTTGAAAGTTACGCCAAAGAAGATGTCGTCATGATGCAGGTTGGGGTGCGTATTTTTCGTGAGGATATGACCGCTCGCGCCGAGGTTGTGCGGTTTTTACGTGAAGAAGAAATAATCGAGCTTTCGGGCTTGCCGATGGTGTTCTGGAAGGGTGACGAATACTCCGCGGCCCGCATTCAGATGGATCTGGAGAAGGATGAAATTGTCCTGCAGGGTGGGGTTCAGGGTACGGTGAAGGCGGACTCCGCGGAAGAGGACGGGCAGCCTGCAGAGGACGAGCCGGCTGGTGACGCTCCGCCTGAGGAAGCCGGTTTGCCGGCAGCAGAGGATGGGCAGGCTGGTGAAGTTCCGCCTGCAGAGGACGCGCCGTTATCGCCCAGCGAGCCGCTGCCGCCCAGCGAGCCGGCTGGTGACGAAGTAATTCAGGAGGGCACCGGTGTCTGAATTAGCTGTCAGGGATCTGCAAAAGCGCTTTGGTAAAAAAGAGGTCGTTCGTGGTATCGACATGGAAATGAAAGCTGGCGAGATTGTTGGCTTTCTGGGGCCAAACGGTGCGGGCAAGACGACCAGCTTCTACATGATTGTTGGCTTCATTCAGCCGAATCGCGGGACCATCCTGTTAAACGATAATGATATAACCGGCCTTCCCATGTATAAACGTGCCAGGGCTGGTATTAGCTATTTGCCGCAGGAGCCATCTGTTTTTCGCAAGATGACGGTCGAAGAGAATGTGTGGGCGATATTGGAGACCCGAAAGGATCTGGATAGTGACGCCCGGAAAGAAAGGCTCGAGGTCTTGCTCGAGGAGCTGGGAATATCCGAGGTCCGGCATCAGAAGGCTTACACCCTGTCCGGGGGGGAGCGGCGCCGAACGGAAATAGCCCGAGCCCTGGCCATTGAACCCAAGTTTCTGCTGCTTGATGAACCATTTGCCGGTATCGACCCTATTGCCGTCTACGAGATAAAATCGATCATCCGGGACCTTGCCAAGCAAAACATCGGGGTTCTGATTACCGACCATAACGTCCGTGACACCCTGGAAATCACCCACCGCTCATACATTATCAAGGATGGCCTGATAGCTGTTTCTGGCAGCAAAGATGACGTCATGAACAGCGAGTTGGCTCGCAAGGTGTACCTCGGGGAAACATTTCAGATGTAATTCAGCATGAATTTGACAAATGGCGACCTCTTGGCCAGAATTATGATAGGGTTACTGTAGAGAAATTCGCCAGAGAAATCCAAGGAGGGGAAGCTTGCAGAGTCAGCGGCCTGTGCTTGTACAGCAACAACGTCTCAAGTTAAGCCCCCAGTTGTACCAAAGCATACAGCTTATGGCCATGCCGATGGTCGATTTGCGGCAGCGCATAGCCGATGAGCTGGAGGCCAATCCCGCCCTGGAGTTGGTAAAGGATTCGGCTGTGGTTTCTCTGGAAGAGCGGCAGGCCCCGGAACCGGATTCTGAGGGTGTCCGGGATGACGTCGGCTATGATACTTCATGGGAGCCGCCGCGTGGCAGCGGCTATGACTTTGAGGGGCGGGATAACAAACACAGTTTTCTGGAGGGGGCGGTCTCCCGCTCTGAAAGCCTGCGCGAGCACTTGATTGATCAGCTCAGGCTGCAGCCGGTACCGCCAGATGTCATAACGGTCGGTGAATTGCTGATTAACTCGCTGGATGCCAACGGCTTTCTGCTGGAATCGCCCGAAAACGTTGTGCCTGGTGAAATGCATCGACATATTCCGGCCGCCAAGACCCTGGTTTCGCAGCTTGATCCCATTGGCACCTGCGTCAGTGATTACCGCGAGTCTTTGCTTGTTCAAGTGGGCTGTATAGAAGGCGCACCGCCCGAGGCGGCGGCAATAATCAGTTCGTATCTTGAGTTGGTGCAGAGGCAGCGTTTTTCCGAGCTCGCTAAAAAGCTGGACAGTGATGAAGAGCGGGTCGCTCAGGCTGTGTCTGTGATCAAAACCCTGAATCCTTTCCCGGGGCGGCTTTTTAATGCTGAACCCCCCAGGTACATTGTCCCAGATCTGAGTATTGAAAACCGCAAGGGCGAGTTGGTTATTGTCATGAACGAGGAAGTAATCCCGGTATTGGGTGTAAACGATTTGTTCTCCGAGGTCAGTAAACAGGGCAGCCGCCAGGAAAAGGCCTTTGCCAATGAATACTTGCGTAGCGCCAACTGGTTTATCAATAGCATTGAGTTGCGCAATCAGACCTTGTTCAAGGTGGCCAGAGCCGTGGTTGATTATCAGCGGGAGTTCTTTTTCCGCGGACCAAAGTATCTGCGGCCGCTGACCCTCAAGGATGTTGCCGATGAAATAGAGGTGCATGAGACCACTGTTAGTCGAATTACCAGCTCCAAGTATGTTCAGACTGAATGGGGGGTGCTTGAATTAAAGTACTTTTTCTCCAATTCAATCAGCAGTACAGGGTCCGGATCCACCTATTCAAAGCAGGGAGTTAAAGAGGTTATTCGGGAATTGCTCGGAGAGGCTGGAACAGAGCGGCTTAGTGATCAAAAGATTTCAGATTTATTGGAAAAACGCGGAATAAGGCTTGCCCGCAGAACGGTTGCTAAGTATCGTAAAGAATTGGATATCGACTCGTCATACGAGCGACAATAAAGGAGGATAGCATGCTGATCGACATCAAGGGAGTCCACTTCACCGTACCGGATGATATCAAGGAGTTTATTGATAAAAAGCTGCATAAGATTGATTTCGCCAAAGATAAAATTGTGGAATTGCATTTAACCATTGCCCAGAATCCATCAGGATATGATTTGGAAGCTCATGTGCATTTTCAATGGGGCAAGGTAGGACACATTTCCGTGCAAGACCACAATCTGAGGTCGGGGTTGGATAAGCTTATCGCCAAGCTGAAAGAGAAGGTGGCCAAGGAAAAGGACATCGTTCAGGATCATTAATGAAAGCTTTTACTGTTTTGGATATGCTGGATATGGATCTCAAGGAACACAATGCCCTGAACGTTGTCTGCCTGGCAGGCAGGGCGGGGCTTGTCCGCGAGATTGTGCAGGCTGATTTGAACAGACCCGGTCTTGCCTTGAGCGGGTTTTTTGAAAATTTCGGCCTGAATCGTATTCAGGTATTCGGACGGGGCGAACATTCATACCTGCAGATGCTTGCCAGGGAGGGCCGGGTTGATACGCTGAAAGAGCTGTTCAACCGGTCTTTTCCCTGTGCGGTTTTTACTCATGGGCTTGATCCTACCGATGACTTTTTACACTTTGCCAGCGAGAGTGAAACGCCGGTTTTGCAAACCACACTGACTACTTCCGATTTTACTTCCAGATTGATAAGGGCCCTGGCGAATGTGTTTGCGCCGCGGCAGACCCTGCACGGGGTACTGGTGGAGGTGTTCGGTATTGGGGTGCTGCTGCTTGGAGATAGCGGGGTTGGCAAAAGCGAGGCAGCGCTGGAGCTGGTCGAACGTAATCACCGGCTGGTGGCTGACGATGCAGTTGAGGTTCGCAATGTTAGCGGCAATGCCCTGCTGGGTTCGGGGGCCAATCGTGCTCTTGGGCATCACATGGAGATTCGCGGGCTTGGGATTATCAATATTACTCACCTGTTTGGAGTGGGTGCTATTCGTGATACCAAGCAGATTCAGCTTATAATTCGCCTGGAAGCATGGGATGCGGGCAAGGAGTATGACCGCATTGGCGCCGAGGAGAAGTATGAGGAATTGCTGGGGGTGAAGGTTCCATACCTGCAGGTTCCGATTAAACCGGGACGGAATATCCCTATCATTATCGAAACAGCCGCCATGAATGAAAGGCTTAAGAAAATGGGTTATTTTTCAGCAAAAGAATTCAATCAAAGTGTGTTAAAATGGCTGGAAACAGAGAACGCCAGACGTTTGTATTTTCAAAAAAACAATCTCTAAAGGGTTAATCATGGTAGAAAAAGAAGTAACAATAATGAACCGGGCGGGAATACACGCTCGTCCGGCGGCTATGATTGTTCAAACAGCCAGCAAGTTCAATTCAAACATTTATTTGAGCCGGGAACAGGAAAAGATAAATGCCAAGTCGATAATGGGGATTATCACACTTGGCGCAGGCTATCAGGCAGTGCTGACAATCAGCGCAGAGGGAGCAGATGAGGCGGAAGCGGCAGATGCAATCGCGGCCTTGTTCGAGAATAAATTTGCCGAGGAATAGAATCTCCAGGCGAAGAAGTTCAAGGGCGATTGTTTTCGGGGTCTTTTTTGTGCTGCTTATAGCCAGGGTGGTGCCTACCGCCGAATGCCGTGTGCATTCCCAGATTTCCTTGCATGCCTGGATTGAACAGGACAGGCTCGAAGTGACCGTGTTTGGAATCGACGGACAGGAAACCAGGGCGCTACTGGAAGACGGGCAGGCTAGTCAACTGATTTTTCGGGTGCAGGTTTATTCGCCCAGCCTGGTGAGTAGAGAGATATTTTTCGAAAGAGATTATCATGTTGTTCTGCAACAGGATCACGTGCATCGGCTTTTTGTCCTGTCGGATGAGTCTGGTATACGGGAGTTTTCACCGGCAGGGCCATGGCTGGCAGAATTTAGTACTGTGGAGATTGAGTTGCCAGCCGAAATCCCTGCCGATGCCCGGATAAGGGCGAGGGTTATTTGGGAGCCGGTGCGGCTGATAGCTGGCTTCCGGTTTTTGCGGATGCTTATGCCGGGTCTGCAGCAGCGCACCGACTGGGTTCAGGCCGAGCGTGCCGGGGAGACTGGATGAGAGCAAGGAGAACTGCAGGCGCTTCATTGACAGGGATTGCCAGCCTTATCCTCATGTATGCCGTAGCTATTGGCCTGGTGTTGGCCTTGGCGCGACGTCTGTTATCAGACTTCACCTATCTGGGGACGGTTTCCAGCGGTTTAATTGTCGTTATCATTATCCTTTTTCCTGCTGCTTTGCTGGTCCTGGTTGTCATTCATCTGGTTCGGCTGTTGCAGGACAGGGCACAGAAAAGACCTGGCAGCGGGCTGCGCATGCGTTTCCTGCTGGCTAATATCTGTATATTGCTGCTGGCAGCCGTTCCCCAGGGAATTATCTCGATTACCTTTATGGCGGGGGCCATGGAAACATGGTTCAATCCTGAACAGGTTGAGGCTATCCGCGGGGGCTTGTCTATTTCCATTGGTTATTACTCGGAGAGGGTTGAAGAATTGGAGCGGCTAGCACAGAGCCCGGTACTGGAATCGGTTTTACGCGAGTCACCCAGGCAGCCGGCAAGAGCCTGGAATAACCTAAGAAACATTTCGACGCGTATTGATAGCTTTCAGCTATGGAACGCTTCAAGCGACAGCCTCCTTCATTTTGGCGATGCAGACCTGCGAGTAAGCCCTGAAAAAATTGCTGCTGCGCGCAGCGGATCCGTTATCCGTGAAAATCTTGGAACCGAGAGTTTCTTGCGGGTCGTTATTCCCTTCCAGGGCAGCGATGGGCAGGAGTACAGGGCGATGCTGGCGGTTCATATGCCGGCCGGCTTCGACAAGAATGCCGAGAATCTGACAAAGACCCTTGAAGTTTTTTCCCAGGTTGAGAGTATGCAACCGGTTTTTTTGGCCGGTGCCATGATCTTTTATGCCGCTTTCTCTGTGCCCTTGCTGCTTTTGGCCTTGCTGGTCAGTTTTACCCTTGGGGATGAGATCATGCGGCCAATAGAGAGCCTGGAGGAGGCAACCCAGCGGGTGGTGGATGGAGATTATTCCTATCGGATATTGAGCCGATCCAAAGGGGATATTTCGCATCTTGTGAATTCGTTTAATAGCATGATACAGGAGCTAGACTACAGCCGCCGTAAAATCAGACAGACCGAAAAGGTCGCTGCCTGGCAGGAGATAGCGCAGCGTTTGGCACATGAGATCAAGAATCCTCTGACCCCCATTAAACTGTCCGCCGAAAGGCTTCTGCAAAAGCATCGTCAGGGGGCAGACGATTTCGATGATGTTCTGGAACGCTCGGTTTCATCCATAATCCGTGAGGTGGATGGTTTAAATACCATGCTCACCGAGTTCCGTAATTTCAGCGCCTTGCCCAAACCAAATGTCAGCGATCAAAATCTGAAAAAGGTTCTGCAAGAAGTCTACGATCTTTTTCGACATGAGACCGGTGTAGTATTTGATTTTGAGCGGGTTGCCGATGATTTTTCGGTGCCGGCCGACTCCAATATGCTGCGAAGAGTGCTGGTCAACCTGTGGG
>CAZDYA010000042.1:0-9088 GCA_964509515.1 uncultured Spirochaeta sp. | reverse complement strand
GAGTAACAACGACTGATTCACTGCTGCTGGACTCAGGAAGGTTCAAAGCAATCCCTGGAGTTACAATAAAGGTACTAGATACCATAAAAAAGACTACCAACTGAAAAACAACATCAATCATTGGGACGAGGTCGACATTGGCTTTTGGTTGCAGTCGGCGCTGAAATTGCATCAGGTACCTGCCTTCAAAAACAACACCAACTCGCTAACCCGATTTTCCAGCCGGATAATGGCGTGATTAACCTTGCTAACCAGGTGATTGTAAAAAATGATTGAAGGGATAGACACAATAATCCCAGCCGCGGTGGTGACCAGGGCCTCGGCAATTCCCCTCGCCAGCAAGGCCGGGTCGCCCCCCATTCCAAACTCACCCAGCACTCCAAAGGCTTCGATATTGCCTGTCACCGTTCCAAGTAAACCCAACAAAGGAGTTATGTGAGCAATGGTACCCAAAAACGACAAGGCTCCTTCCATCCTTGGTATTTCCATGTTGGCAGCATCAGAGATAGCTCCCTTGATAACCTCCGAGTTATAGCTGCGGTATTCAATCCCTACCTTCATCAAATTGGTTACCGGGGTTGGGTTTTGTTCACAAATGCTCAAAGCTTCTTCAAAATGGCCTTTTTGCAAACTGTTCTTGAGACGCATTAAGAGTTTGTCCTCGTCGGAACGAATCCGCCCAAAGAAAATCAATCGCTCGATAATAATGGCCGCAGCAATCACTGAAAAAATCATTATCAGCACTAGGATAATTCCGCCCTGTTGAAACAATACAAGCATTTTTATTTCTCCTGAAAACAAGCATGTTTGATCTATAAAGTTACCTCGGCGCCCAAAAAGATTCGGAAACCGGGTTCGATAAACGGACTAAAATCGGGAAGATCATCACCGGAAGGATACCCATATTGCCAGCGTTCAGACTGCCCGATCGGTGCCAGAATGTCTTCCATGGAAACCCTAAGAACTACCCCCTCAACAACGTGAACAAAAGCATGCAAATCAAGCAAGGGCAATGAAAATGTTGAATAAACGGGAACCTGAACTGATAAACCTCCGCCTAGCAGGCCGCTGTCAGAAGTATACTCTGCCGAAGCCTTGAGGGCGTGTGCAGGCAACAAGGGGTATTGCAGGGTTTCCCCGGTTGAGATAACAGCGTCATAGGCAGCTGAAATCCTTAGTAAACGGGCCAACTGGTATTCTGCTGAAAAAGAAAGCTGTAATTCCGAGCCATCATAATGGTTCCAGGCAAACCCGAAACTTTCAGCAGCGGATGGATCTGCCTGATAAGCATTCGGTAACAAACGATTGCGAAACTGAAAGATATATACTGCTGATCCATTTACAATTATATTTCTTTCAGGGATATTCATCTGAGCATTAGCACCGGCATACCATTCAAAGGCGGCAACTGCTTGTTCATTTTGTGGCAAACCCATCAGCGGCAAACTGTTCCACAAGTTTGAAAGACTGGATCTTTGAATCCGATAACCAGCTTCCCCTCCCAGCTCAAAAAACTCATTCATTCGCCAATCTGCACCAAGCGCCAAGGGATATTCAAAGCCTTGTGAAAAAGGCCAATATACACCTGCTTGACCATAAATGCCGAACGATTCGGCTGGTTGAGCATCGAAACGAATCTGACCAAGGAAATCATGATACAGGTTTCTCAGGTCCATTCGCCCGCCGTAATAATCCTGAAGGTTATAAGCAACATCAAGCGCCAAAACGAAACGCTCCAACTCAACCGCCAGTGTTACCGTGGGATTAAATGATATTTCCTTGTCTGGATCAGGAACCAGTTCTGGATCAGAAACAGTGAAACGACGGGTTACACTCGCGAAGTTGACAAGACCATAGACCCCAACCAATTCATCAGGACGGAATTCCGTTTTGCCCTTTCCTTCCAGAAAGCGTAATACGGTGGAATAATATGGTTCTGCCCGTCTCTGCAGACCCTCCTGCCATTCTCGAAACTCCAACTCGGCTTCTGATGAAAAAGGACCAAGGTCACCCCCAACCCAACTACCCAGTTTCTGATCTGAACGGAAGAAGCCAACCCCGGCGGGCTGGTTTCCGTAACCATCAAGGCCAAAATGCGAAAAAGAGAAGCGAAAACGCGGATCTTGCCCAAGCTTAAAAACCCCCAGGCTTCCCTCAATGTGATTACGGCTGCCGGCTGCAATACTTAGTGAGCTAAACAGCGAACTTTCTGTTGGACTCAAGACCTCGGCATTGGAATCTGGAAGCTGCAAGTCCCAACCATTTGTCTGATCTTCGACAGGAGGAAGCTGAACATCAAAATCGGGCATTACCAAGCTTGATGCCTCTGGAAGTATTGCATCTACTTGTTCAAAAGGAACAGTATCTACCCGTAGCAGCTCGGCAGGAAGCAGGATCTCCGGCGACTCCGGCTGGGCCTCCAGTCCCTCCTGTCCGAACAAGGGCAAGGCAAATAATATCAGGAATAAGAGCAAAGTCAGCTGGGAAAAAGGGGAAAACCTCATTATTGGGCCTCCATCAATCGGTTAACAGCATCTTCCCATTTTGTTCCAGCAAAAGCATCCCTGATCCGCTGTGCCAATTGCTGGGCCACAACAGGCTTATTGTCCCTTAGCGCAGATTCTGCCCCCCTTAACAAGGCCCTTGCCAACAGTTCCTGATTGTCACCGACAGTCGAGGCCGCGCTGACAAACCTATCCAGCGCCCTTCCGTACTGCGCCTGTCTAAATTCATATTCACCAAGCAATAGCTGGGCTTCGGCGGCTTCATCAGGGAAATTATTCTTTTGGGCCGCCAGTTCGGTCAATACCGGCATGAGCCGCTCAATCCCGGCATCGGGGTCAAAGGAATCAAGTATCAGCAACTGCCCCAAATCGAGCACTGCTCTCCTTCCTGCGGCTGTCTGAAGCCCGTCGTTCTTTTCTATTTCAACCCTTAATTCCGCTTCTCTTCGGGAAATACCGCTAACAAGCAGAACAAGCTCGCTGGACAGTTCAGGGGCGCCAGCGGCCTCGGACTGATCGGGATATCGGGCAACGGCCTCCGATAAAAGATTCAAGGCAACCCGGTATTCACCCCGATCACGATACAAGGTGGCCGCACCGTACATGGCATCAAATCTGTACGGACTATCGCGGTGTTCCTGAATAACACGATTCCACAGGACAAGAGCGCCAGAAGGCTCGGCAAGGTCAACTGCCAACTGTCCGCCCAGATACAGGGCATGATCAACCCTCTCACCATCCGGGTAGCTTTTCCGATATTGAAACAAGGCTTCCTGAGCTTTTCGGCGTTCCTCCATGTCAATTAACAACTGAGCCTGACGAAAGAGGGCCTCACTGCCAAGAAAATCTCCGCTATATCGGCTGTACACTGCATGAAATTCGTCGGCTGCCGCTGCCAGCTGCCCCATCCTGACCAGGGTGTCAGCATATGCATAGTGTGCCGATAATGCCTTGGCTGAATCAGGCATATCCTGATATACAGACCTGAAAACCAGCAGGGCATCATCATAACTACCGTTTTCGACATGGGACTGCCCCAGCAGGTACCTGGATCCGGCCAACAAATCTGGATCGACATCATAGGCACTTACCAAAGGGAGCATTTCAATCGCAGCCTGATATCGACCATCAGAAAAGGCACTCCAGCCTGCCAGATATGCCGCCCTGGGAGAAAGCGATGAATCCGGATAATCATTTACCAGTCGCTGAAACAGGGAAAAAGACTGACGGTATTCACCATTTTGATAATGCGACCAAGCATGATAGAAAATATTATACGGGTGAACGGCAACAACATCGGCCCCCAATGAAACGGCTCGATTTTTAGGCATGGCAGTAAAGGGACTGAAATACCGCCCTGCCCTGGAATAATCTCCGCCTACCAGCGCGGATAATCCGCGAACATAGACTATCCTGGCGTATTCAGCCGGATGGGAATCCGAAATTCCAGGCTTCTGTTCGAGCAAACCACTTATCTCGCGCTCAACAATATCATGCCTCCCCTGTTCAAACAGGATGGTCGAGTACTCAATCCTGGCTGCAATATCATCGGACCGAATAGTGGTATATGACTTCAAGGAATTTGCAGCATCATCAAGCCTGCCAATTTTCCTGAATACATGCGCCTCAAGGCGCAGGGTATGCTCATGAAGGCTACCAGTAACCCCGGCAGCAGTCAGTTTTTTCAAGGAATCAAGGGCAGCAGAATATTTTTCCTGCTGAACCAAAACATATGCCAACAAATACTGTGCCTGAAGCAATACACCTGTTTGCGGGTATTCCAGCAGCAAGCTTGCCAGGGTTTGCTCGGCAGCTGGCCAGTCACCTGATTTGGACAGCAAGGACCCCAAACGAAAGAGCACAGTATCCGATCTGCCTGTATATTGGGATAATATTGCAATGCCCTGCTGATAATCCCCGTTCCCTTCAGCTATCTCGGCCAAATACAATGGCACGATCTGGTCTACCGGATGGATTCCACGTAAATCCCAAACACGCCGCAAATACAACTCTGCCTGATTACGGTTCCCGGCTTCAAAGCTGTCCAAACCGACCCTCAACCATAATTTTTGCAATTGTGCACTTTTCCCAGCCATGGCATGCTCTGCTTCGCGAACAGCCGCCTGAGCAGCTTCCTGACTGCCGCTACGATTGGCAAGCTGATATAAGCGCTGAAAGGCGGCAGAAGCTATCATTTCCTGCTCATCAGTCAACTGAGCATATAATTCCCGAGCAGCATCATCCTCGCCCAAGGCGTAATAGGTTTCAGCAAAAAGCAGCAAGACCTGCTTCGCCCAATTTTCTGACAGTTCAGCAATAGGAAGCATTTCTCTAATCGCCAGTATCAACTGATAATCCTGATCATCGTAAAGACTGGATATATGCAAGGCGGCAGCAAACCCCCGCACCTCGGCCGGCGCCCCTTCCTGCATCATTAATTCGCCTAATATCCGATTTGCTTCGGAAACAATTCCAAGCTCCAGGTAGCTGCGACCAATATACAGCCTGGCCTCTGACATTATCCCGGAATTCCTGACATCCACCTGTTGCAGATACTCGATACAGCGCTCGTATGCCTCTGTCTTGAAATGAGCTAGCCCAATATAATATGGGACATAAGGTAAAAACCGCGTTGATCGGTACCTGGTCTGTACCCTGGTAAGCAACTCCAGAGACTCGGTATAACGCCCCAGCTGGTAAAGACTAACACCGCGCCTGAATTGCACGTCGGGAACCAAATCACTGGAAGGAAAGTCCCTCAGCAATTGATCATAACGTTCAATTGCAGCTACATAGTCTCCGTTTTGGAAACGTTGCTCGGCAGATTGAAATAAAAATCTATCTTCGGTTTGGCCGAGAACTGGCAAAACCAACAAACAAAAAAGAATAGAACTCAACAGCAGAGAACGTCCCATGCGATACAGGTTACACCAAGGATAGAAATATTTCAAAGGGTAGCAATGCGATTACTGTCAAAAGCTGAAGGCATCAGGTTTTCTTGCACTCAAAAGGAAATACGCTTCCGGGAACTGCGCAACCAGCGTATGAGGAGAGACATAGCGACCGCCAACAAAAGTCAGCATGCGAAAACGCTTCTCGGCATCAAAAAACGGAAAAACCATTACCTCTCTGGTTACTCCCTCAGCATCATCCCGCAAGGATTCTACCACTGTACCGCTCACAATAGTCCCAGGTTCCTGACAAGCCAAAAGAAAGATGGTACTGCGCAAGCGGTCGGTCATTATTCTGACTGGTGGCTGCGGCTTACGAAATATTTCGGGCAGGCCTTCGCCTTTCCCGTATTCTTCGGCGATCTGGCTTAGTTTTTCCCAAGCCCTATGATCGAAGTCAATCAAGAACACACCCCAATCCACCAAATATCGGGAAAAAGCAATAATGGAAGAAAACGGTTGCTGCAATAGCATTTCCAACGACATGGGAATCCTGACACCCTGATGAATCAGATCACCAGCAAGCACAACATCCATCAGCACATAATTTTCACCGGATGGAAACAGCCTGACAAAGAATTCCTGATCAGAAAGCAAAAAAACCTTTGCTTGTTCAAAAGTGCCGTTTTCCCCGTCACGCTTGATTACCCAAGTGCCAGCACCTGCCACAGGGTATTCTCCCTCGTGCTCAGGAATAAATAACTGATAAACGGCGAAACCCTCGTCAATCACAAGGTATTTTACATTACTAACCGTGGAACGTTGAAAGATAATTTCTTCTTTCTGCTCCCTTACAAGTGATAGAGCCTGACGGACCTTGGCCCATGATTGAACACGGGATTCAGCAGTATTTGGAATAATGTCAGTTGATTGCGCCACTTGCGCTGTTAAAACCGGCAGCGGGAGAACGACAAGCAGGACAAAAGAAATAATTATTTTATTCAAACCAGGCAATGGTAACATCATGAGAATGCAGCGCAATATCCGAAAGCGAAGAACGGACTCTACGCACCTCCTGATAATTAATATCGTCCAATTGATCAAGTCGATTAACTGTTAGTATACGCTCCGCGATGACACCAGAGTTTTCCAGCCCACCAACGCCAAGCTGGCAAACCCCTTCCTTAAGTCGAAATGCGCCTGCAGGTTTCAGCTTCAATAAACCAGAATTTTGCCGTAAGGCCAACAAGGTAATAGCCTGCGTATTTGCCCGCATCCAGACAATCAAGGCCTCAGGCGGCAAACTGAAACAGTCTTCCGCAAGCCCTACAGGACAATACCACAGGATTGCATCATCCTGAGCCAAAGGAGGCACAGATTTTTTCAAGCTCTCATCCGCCAAAACGGATTGAACCGCTATGCCTGGTCCCGGAAAATAACGCGAGATGTTGGCTTCAGGTTGCAATAGCAAACGGTTTTCTCTGGAAATATCAGGAAAGACAGGTAGAGGCCTGATAGTAACGTTAGGGTGATCCGAAATATCGTTTAATTGTTCACTGACGATATCCGGACCAGGGAACAGTAACAAAACAATATAAACATTCATGGAATCAGCCAGCAAAGACCTTATTTTTTCCAGGTCATCTTCAAGCCCCTCACCAGTAAAAACTGGAGAAACAATCAGTAAAGAAGAATGCCCGTCCCCAGTCCAGCTCTTCAACAAATCATCACGAGTTCCAAGAGAAATCATCTGGTTGCGAAAATCAGCTCGCCTGTTAAGCATGGCTGTTCCAGATGGCGAATACAAAAATTGCACCAATGGCAGACGAAATTCCGGTCTGAATGCGGTGTAATCCTGCAAAAGCTGCAATTGCTGTAGCTGCGGCAGCCCAGCGATTCCCGGCAGATAATCATCTACCGGATGCTTATTCCCTGACTGCTTACTGGCTTTAACATTTGGGATAAGCTCGGTAATTTCTTGCTGAAGGGCACTTACCCCTCTTCTTAACTCCAACAACTCAAAGCGGAGCGGATGCAGCCGACTTTTGATCCCAACCCCATCGCCAGTATTTTCCCTGACAATCTGTTCGGCAGCACCCTGAAGGGTGTATCCCCTCTCCTCTAGCAAAAATTTGAAACGAAACAATAAGTGAATATGCGATTCATTGTATACCCGATGCCCTCCCAGCGTTCGCTCCGGTGCCAACCAGGGTATTTGTTCTTCCCAATATCGAAGTACATGCGGTTTGATCTCAAGCTGCTGACATACATCAGCAACAGTACGTCCACTCATCAATCTCTCCGGGAATCTTTAAGCTCTACCGAAATCGGGATATCTTTTAATCCAAACTGGCTTCTGATTCTATTCATGATATATCGCTGATAGCTTTCAGGAAAACCCGTAACCCGGTTAACAAACAGAATAAAGTGAACGGGTGCCGCAGAAACCTGGGTTATATACCGAATCTTCCATCTACGGTTTTTCTTGGTAGGCGGCGGGGTTTCTTCCATCCAGGCTTGCAAATGCCGGTTTAACACCCCTGTTTCTATTCTGACATTCAGCTGCCGGCGGATTTTTAAGGCTAATTGAAGCAAATCCTCAATTCCCTGCCCCTTCAGGGCCGAAAGCGGCACAATCGGTGCAAACCCCAAAATAGGAAAGATAAACCTCACCCTGTCCTGAACCGCTTCCAGCTGATTATCAATGACTGGCATCAAATCCCATTTATTCAAAACAAGAATGACCCCCCGGCCATGTTTCACAATCTGTCCGGCAATTTTTTTATCCTGGTCAGTCAGGCCCTTTTGGGCATCTATCATCAAAAAAACGACATCGGCATCAGCAATAACACCAATAGCCCTGGAAACACTGAAATATTCAATCGCTTCGCTGACCCGGCGTTTCCGGCGTATCCCGGCTGTATCAATAATAGTCCAATCAATACCCTCAAAGGAAAATCGACCCTCAACAATGTCCCTCGTAGTACCAGCTACTTCTGATACAATAGAACGCTGCTCATTTAATATTGCATTGGTAAGTGTGGATTTTCCTGTGTTTGGCTGCCCCAGAATACCAATCCGCATCGGTGCCCGATCGGCATCCAGCACTTCTGCCTTTAAGGAACGCCCCTCAAATGCCGAACTCTGCTGAAGACGCTGATAAACGGCATCCTCAAGGTCATCCAGTCCTATATTATGTTCAGAAGAAACGGGGAGTAATTCAGAAAAGCCAAGCGCTAGCAAATTCCAGGCATCCCGTTCACGCGCATCATTATCAGCCTTGTTGGCAACAACTATCAGCTTGCCAAAATATGGGCGCAACATTTCGACGATCTCCTGATCCTCAGGCGTTTGGTCGGCCACATCCAGCATCAACAGAACAAGATCTGCCCGAGAGATTTCACTCATTGCCTTCTCGGTAATCAGCATATCCAGCGAATCCCGTGAATCAGTGACCCCGCCGGTATCAACCAGCAAGACCCGTTGGTCTTTCAACTGCCAGGTTGATTCGACCGGATCACGGGTAACCCCAGGCGTGGGATCAGTGATGGAACGTCTACTATGCGTCAAGCGGTTACACAGGGTTGACTTGCCTACATTTGGCCGTCCTACAACAGCTACCCGAGGGAGGCTATCAGCCCTGGTTATTGATTGAATATTCAAATCTTTTCTCCATGAGTTGCGAAATATAAT
>CAZDYA010000041.1:0-9195 GCA_964509515.1 uncultured Spirochaeta sp. | reverse complement strand
GCTATATCCTGTCCTTTGCGCCTCCCCAGCTAAGCGATCTATATGGAGTGCCACCCATTCCCCAGAACAGTCGCACAAGCCTGCTTTTTGAAATGGTACACCCTGACGACCAGAAAGCAATGGATGATTCAATTGTTGAGTCAGCCCGCAACATGCGCCACTGGAATCATGAATACCGCATTCTTCACCACCGGCTGGGAGAACGCTGGCTACATGCCCAGGCAAGCCCCGAAAAAAACAACATTGGAGAGGTGGAATGGACGGGATACTTGCAGGACGTTACCAGCAGGAAGGAAAAGGAACAAATCCTGCGCCTTGCCAAGGAACAGGCCGAGGATGCCAACCGGACCAAGGACCAGTTTGTAGCTAACGTCAGTCACGAAATCCGTACTCCGCTTAACGGTATTACAGGCATGAACTACCTGCTGCTGCAAACCGAACTTTCACCCGAACAGCAGGAGTACGCCCAGCTTTCACAGCAAAGTCTGCAAAGGCTGCAAACCATCGTGGATGACCTGCTTGATTTCTCGAAGCTGGCACATGGTTACCAGCGCTTGCATATCCAGCCGACAAACCTGAAGGAAATGCTTGACAGCCTGTGTAAACCGTACCGGCTGCTGGCAGACCAGAAGGGGATAGAAATGACATGTAAGATAAGCCACGAGTTGCCACAAAGCATTCAGACCGACCCCGAAAGACTTGGGCAAATAATTGGCAACCTGTTGAACAATGCCATCAAATTCACCGAATCCGGTCACATTCATCTTGGAATATCACCGGCAAAGCCAAGCCTCTACCGCTTTACCGTGACCGATACCGGCATCGGCTTTGACCCAAATCAATCAGACAAACTATTGGAGCCCTTTCAGCAGGCCGACGGTTCGCTGACCCGTACCCACGAAGGCACCGGCCTTGGCCTGGCCATTGCCAATAAGCTGGCGAGCCTCCTGGGTGGCCACATGATGATTGAAAGCACTCCCGGAAAAGGCTCCAGCTTCTCACTATTCCTGCCGGCCAACCTGGAAGCCAAAGCCCCAACCATGCCTTTCCAGCCGCAAAAGATGAATTGGAAACCTCCCACCCCCTCCAAACCGCCCGAAGTTTCCTTGAAGATATTGATTGCCGAGGATGACCGCATCAATCAGCGCGTCATTTCCCAGACAATAAACAAGATGGGTTATCAAACCACGTGTGTCATCAACGGCCAGGAAGCTATCCAGGCCCTTCAAAACGCTGAATTCGATCTGATATTGATGGACATTCAAATGCCGGTCATGGACGGCGAGGAAGCTACCCGACGCATCAGAGCGGGCGAAGCAGGTTCCCGGGCGATCAGCATTCCCATCATTGCCGTTACCGCCCACGCCTACAGGGATGAAATTGACAGGTTCCTTGCCGCCGGCATGAACAGCTGCCTGACAAAACCAATCTCACCGCAAGACCTGCTAGAGCGCATCAGCAAGCTCAAAAAGTCATAACACGAATAACTGGAATTTGTTACCTAATAGCGATATACTATACAAGCTGGGAAGTAAAACAGGAGCGTGCAGATGAAATACAAAATTCGATTCGCCTGCCATATCGCAACGCTAGTCACCGGTTTGTTGCTAATTTCCGGCTGTACCTGGCAAATTCCCGAAGGAATCACGGTAACCGGCACCCCAAATTACCAGCTGCCGGCTGGGTCAACCACGCTTGACGTCGGTCAGATGCTGCAGCTGGACAGCATGCTGGGCAGTTTTGACGGCAGTGAAAGCATAACCATAAATCAGGCCGATGTAATCTCTGACTTCGGACTGCCGACTGTTATTTTTAACAATGTTCCCGAGCCCGGTCCCGGCGCTGAGCAGGTGAGCTTTGATGACGGAGGAACTGCCGATCCCCAGGAATTCGAAGCCATTCTTGTTCCTCCAGGCATTGACCCAATCGACAAATTCACCGAGGTTGAATTTGAAAGCGGCACCCTTAATATCGAGCTGACTTTTGCCGGCCTGTCCGGGGGTGTATCGGTTGAGGTTTCAGCAATGAGAATCGTTGACCCGGCAGACAGCTACAATGTGCTGGCCACGGCCAATGAGGCCACCCAGACCTATACCCAGGCGACCCCAACTAGAACCTATTCCTTTGATATGACCGATGTGGTGCTGCCAAACCGCTTCGCCATGGAGATGGTCATGGACTTTACCGGCGGCGCAGGAACCCTGAATTCCCTGACCCTGACCATGGTCCCAACCCTGGTGGCCCCGCTGGTTCGCCGCGCCGAAGGCGTCGAGATCAACCCTCCGGTTGCCGCCATTGACCAGCAAAGCGATCCTTTCAGCTTCGAGCTGCCTGATATTGTTGACTCGGCAGAGGTAAGCGATGGCGAAATAGTAGTCGCTGTCAGCACGCCAAGTGGCTGGTCAGGCGTTGACATCACCGTCGATGCCTGTATCGTTGACGATGTAGGTGCCCAGCTGGTTCCACCGGTTTGCGATAGCGATACCGGACTTAATCCGGAGCTGCATCTGGATCTGGCCGGGGTGACAGTTGACGGCAGCGACATGAAGGTTGAATACGACTATTCGGTTGCCAGCCCCTCAGCCACAGTCACCATGAGCGCCGGACAGGCAGAGATTGACATGGATGTATCTGTCGTTCTGAACGAGGTTGATCTGATCCTACTGACCCGCAAGCAATACACTGACCCCAGCGGCGATCCATTTTTCAGCTTTTCGGCTGATGTTTTCGGCCGCTCGCAGCCCGACGACGAAATGATCGGACAGGTACTTGATAATCTGGAATCAGCCGACCTGCACTATACTATTGATAACAGCACAAACTTGGCAATTGAGCTCGTCGTTGTTGACGGCACCTGGTTTGATAAAACCATATACTTTGACGAACCCACCGGGACCATGGAGCTTGACGAGGATGTTATTGCTGACTTCAAGACCAGGTTATTCACTCCCGAAATGCAGATATGGCTGCCGGCAGGAACCCTGCCCTTCGATCCTTCGAGCGATATCACCATTGACCTCTGGATAGAGCTTCAGACAGATATCGAGTATTCCTTCCCGCTGGGCGGGGAGTAAGGAGCCAAACATGCGAAAAAACAAACAACACATGAAAATATTCATCGCGCTTGGCTTTTTGATGGCAATCAACAGCCTGCCACTTGCGGCCTTCTCGAACCACAGTACACTGCATACCCGTAACCCCGCCCTGTTAAGCACCAGCCGCAGGGAATTCTTTGAGCTAAGCTTTCTTGCCAGCCCCGGGGTAACCAACAGCTATTTTTCGCCCAGCAATATCCTGAAGCAGGAAATGATAATTGATCTTTCTCAAATATATTCAGCAAGCGGGGCGGCAGGTTTCCGTGCCGGGGGCTCGCTAAACAGCGGCAGCCACACATCCCTGCATATCGGCCCCATCGGCCTGGCCGGATACTGGGGAACCCAAAATTTGGCCCGCGTCACTGTCCCGAAAGCAATGCTTGGCATTTTGGCCAACGGCAACGAAATTGGTCAAACCTACGAGGGCAACGGTGATGCCTTTATCAACAGCTTTGTGGAATACGGCGGCTACGCCAGTTACCGCTGGCAAACCTACACCTTCGGCCTGAAGGCCGCCGGATACCTGCCGCTGGCCTACACCAGGAACGGGCGCTCGACCATCACCTTTTCGACGGCAGAGAGCGGTGCCATTGACGTTGAAGCCGGCATGAATGCCGAGCTGTATTCAGTTGTTGACCTGGAAAACCCGGATAGTATTACCAGCATGGATGCGACATCAATTATGAGTCTGCTGACCGAACATGGAGGAATCAAGCTTGATTTCGGCCTGATCCACAACCCGGAAAGAAACCGTCCGGAATGGGGCCTTGCCTTAATCAATATCCCGGTTATTGGCGCCCTGCCGAACCTGGCCTGGCAGTTTTCGGCCACGACCAGTGCGGGCACAGCCGGGCTGCTGACCGGCCTGTCTGGCGGAACAGAAGAAGCTTTCGAAATGTCTGAACCTGAATTGGAATTTGGTCCTTTAGCCGAAGCCACCGAGAGAATCTACATGCCCTTCCGCATCGGAGGTTTTTACCGTTTTCGCAATTTTCCGGTAGTTGATATAATCCCGCACGCCGAGGTTGTGATCGCCGAACCCTTCCGCTTCAATGCCGGGGTATCTGTTGAGGGCACGCGCTTCCCTTGGTCGCTGTTTGCGGCCGGCCTAGCCTACGAAGAAATCGCCTGGCAGGCAAATCTGGACATGCGTTTTGATATGCGTTTTGCCGAACTGATGCTGCGCTTCAGCACTAACAGCCCCGAACTGCTGGGTGTTTTCTCTGGCAGGGGAGCAAGATTTCAGATTGAAACCTCTTATGGTTTTTAATCGGGAGCAATTAATGTTTTTTTCCTGGAAGTTAAGGACCATACCCATTCTTTTTGGGGTCTTGATACTCGCTCTTTCCGCCGTTCCGTTGACGGCCAAGCCCAAGCCGGTGTCCGGTGATTTTACCGTTAGCCTTATTGGTCGTGGTGAATTCGGTCAGCTGGGTGAGTATGTCTTTGCCCCCGACGCACAAACCTCCATTGAGGGAAGCCAGGTTGCTAGCGAGCTGCTTTGGGATATAAAACCTGCATGGTTTTTTGGAATGTCTGGTGAATATATCTTTCCAAGAAGATTCTTTCTGGGGGGCAGCTACCTGGGTGCCATGCCGGCTGGAACCGGATATATGTATGACCGCGACTGGCTAGCAGTAGACTTGCCTTTCAGGGTCAACCAATTAGATCCGGATTCACCAACCCGTTATTCCCGGCATGACGTCTATTTGACGGGTGCCCACGCGGGCGAGCTGTTCCTGGGGCGTTGGTTCGTCCTGGTTAACGGCATGCACCTGACCCCTTTGGTGGGCTTTGGCGTCAAATACTATGCCATGAATGCCACCGACGGAACCGGGGTATACAGCTCAGGTAATGTTACCTTTTACGGAACGGTTATCAGCTATCGCCAATACTACACCAGCTTCTTTTTAGGTGCCTCGGCAGTTGTATCGCCGCTTGAGCAGCTCAGCATTACGGCCACCATCAAGGGCAGTCCGGGATTGACCTCTGTCGAGGCCATTGACCACCATTACCGTCGCAACATGGAATTCTACGATGAAATAAGCGGAGGCATGATGCTCGAAGGCGAAATCCGTTTCGACTTGAACACCTCCAGCTCCAGCAGTATCTGGTTTGCCCTGGGCGGCAGCATGATTCCGCAGATGCAGGGCAAGACAACAACCCTGTTCACCAGTACCGGCTATGTGCCGCAGCCTACCGAAAATGGGGCGGGTGCTTCGCTGTATATTGCCCGGCTTTCCGCCGGCACCAGGATCATTGGCAGTATATTTAAGTGATTATTTGCTTAACCTGATATTTCTAGCTTGGCAAGATTGGCGGCCAGCCGTGCGGCATCCAGAATAAATGAAATGCTTCCGTCGCCCAGAACGGTAGATCCGCTAATTGCAGGGCTGGTAGCAACCGCCGAATTCAAAGGCTTGATGACCGCCTGATGCTGTCCCATGATTTCATCAACAACCAGACCAAGCAGTTGTCCCGCAGATTTGATCACAACCACATGCGCAATATCAGGCGTATTGCCCTCAAGCGCCATATAGGACCTAAGATCAATATATGGCAGGGCAAGTCCATTGCGATTTTCTATTCTATTACGTGAGGATAGTACTGCAACCGCATTGCGCAGGATAAAGCACTCCTCAACATCACCCAGGTGAACAGTAAAATGATGACTATTAACACGCAGCAAAAGGCTGTCAATTATTGCCAGCGTCAATGGCAGACGAATGCGAAAAACCGTTCCCTTGCCGGCTTCACTCTCCATAGTCAATTGGCCTTGCAAGGACTCAACCTCGGACTTTACTGCATCCATGCCAACACCTCGGCCTGATACATCGGTAATGGCTTCGGCCGTCGAAAAGCCGGGGGATGTCAACAAAGCAAAAACCTCGTCCTGTGATAGCTCTTTGTCGGTTGTCAGCAATCCCCTGTCCAGGGCCTTCTTTTTGACCCTGGTGGCATCAACCCCCCCGCCATCATCGCTTACCGTAATCTCGACCTGCGAACCGATATAATTAGCCTGCACCTTGATGGTGCCGATTTCTGGCTTGCCCCTTTTTTGCCTGAGTGCATTATTTTCAATCCCGTGATCTGCGCTGTTGCGAATCAAATGGACCAAGGCGCCCTTTAGTCGTTCAATCACGTTTTTATCCATCTCGGTCTCGCCGCCATGTATCTCAAGCTGCAGGGACTTGCCGGTATCCCGCGCCAAATCCCGAACTAGCCGGCGAAAGCTGACAAAGGTATCATTCAATTGAACCAAACGCATCCCCATGATTCCCTGACGCAAGTCAGCCACCAAAAAGTCAAACCCTTCCGCGATGCTGGATAACAGGGGATCCTCCAATTGAGCTGCCCGACGCACTAAACGAGATTGCATTGTCACCAATTCCCCGATTAAATCAACGGCGCTATCTACCTTGCAGGCAGAAACACGCAAGGTCGCAGCACAGTCCTGCCGGCGCTGCATTTGCTCCCGCATGAACCTTTGCTCCTGCAGGGCCTTGTTTACATCCTGCTCACTTACATACCCGCGAGAGACCGCAATCTCACCAATCTTTTTTTGGCGCCCCTGCTCTTCAATTATGCGAGCCATCTGTTCCTGACTCAGGTTCTGACGCATCTGCAGAATTTCACCCAGGCGCGGCAAGCCGTTTTCGTCCTGATCGGTTAAAGCGACACGGCGTATTCTGATCTCGGAATCAAATTCAACAAATATAAAGGCCTCATTTATCGCCTTCTGCTCAATTTCGCCAGCAAGCAGGATATCAAAAGTCGTAATGATCTGTTCCGGATCGAAGGATGCGAAATCAAAGCCCTTATCCAGGGTAGCGGTAACCTGAATCTCGCCAAGCATGGATAATTCTTCGAGAATCCGCAACGGCCTCGCACCGTTGCGCATGATCTCTGGTCCCGGCCGGAAATACACATGATACATGGCAAAGTCGGAACTCTGCTCATCATCGCTTTCGGTTTGATCCTTTTTAATGCCCGCACCTGCTTGCGCAAGGGCTTGTTCGAGTATCTGCTGCCATTCAGCCTTATCCGCAAAGAATTCCTTGTCTTCCAGCATATGACGAAGATAATCCAGCCCGCGAAGCGAAGCATCAATGATATGATCATCAACGGCTAGCTTGCCGGATCGTAACAAATCAAACACATTTTCCATGGAGTGGGTATATTCGGTCATGTTCTCATAACCAAACATGCCACCAGAACCCTTGATGGTATGAACATGGCGGAAGATCCGATTCAAAATATCAGCGTTAGCCGGCTGCTGTTCAAGCAAGACCACATCCTGCTCCAAGGCTGCAAGGATCTCGCGTGTTTCATCTATAAAAACCTGGTTCGGATATTCCATGACTACACCCGAAAATTGAAACCGGCAAGGTCAAGCGCCGATTTGGATTTGGCTGGCAGGTCGCCGGCATAGCTGAACTTTATGCCAGCCTCTTCGGCAGCCCGCCAAAAGGCATAAAGCAATTGCACAAAGGCAAAATCCAATCCAGTCACTTCCTTTAGATGAAGAGAGATGTTCATTCCTGCGCATTCAGACAGCAACCTGACGAAAAAACGATGCATAGCAGCAACGCAGGCTATCCCGGCATTACCGGAAATATGCACCTGTACTGCCTGGCTGCCGTCCGAATGCGTTACACGCTCTTCGCGAATATTGCAGGCAGACAATCAATACTCCTCGAAATCGCCGTCGGCGGCTTCCTGATAAGCATCACTGGCCAGGGTAATCCCGGTCCTTCGACCTGCACTGCCTGATTGCCGGGACGGTGCCCGACCCGATGACTGGACAGGAGTCCGACCCGTTGGTCGTTTTGAAGGCGGCTTCTTTGCCCCCGACTGACTTTGCTTACCAAGGCGCTCGCTGGAGGCTCTTTTTGTCGGGACCTCCGGCGAATCAAGCAGGCCGGCTGCAGCTTCTATCGTGCGAAAGTAGGCGATGACTTCTTCCAGGTGATGCGCCTGGGCGGATAGCTGTTCGGCTGTTGCTGCCATCTGCTCAGTTTGGCTGGATTGCTCTTCGCTGGTACTGGCGACCTGCTCGGCAGAGGCGGAGGTCGACTGAACAACCTGATCCAGTTGATTAACGGCGGCATTTACCTGACCGGCGCCGGAGCTCATTTCGCGGCTCGATGCGCTAATTTCCTGCACCAACTCAGCCGTCTTGCGTATACTGGGAACCAAACCATCCATTATCGATCCAGCTTCTTCTGCGATTCGAACAGAACTGACTGAAAGATCGCTGATCTCCTTGGCCGCCTTACTGGAATTCTCGGCCAACTTGCGCACCTGGGCGGCCACCACCGCAAAACCCTTGCCGTGTTCCCCGGCCCTGGCAGCCTCAATCGCAGCGTTCAAAGAAAGCATGTTTGTTTCGCGCGCAATATCCTCGATTATGGCGATCTTCTCGGCGATTTGTTTCATGGCGACCACGGTCTCTGCGACTGCAGACCCGCTGCGCTGTGCTTCATCAGCAGACTGGACGGCAATCTTCTCGGTCGCCATGGCATTATCGGCACTCTGCTGAATATTGGCGGCCATTTCTTCCATGCTGGCCGACACCTCTTCGACCGAGGCCGCCTGCTGGCTAGCGCCCTGACTCAAGGCCTGGGCCGTAGAAGAAAGCCCTTCCGAACCATGGCTGATTGCCTGAGCGGCGTCGCTCATTTCGCGACTGCCAGCGCCCACATAACTGGCAGTCTGCTTGATGTTATCAACTACATCTGTCAGCTGATCCTGCATCTGCTGCAAGGCAGAGGCCAGCATCCCTATTTCATCGCGCCTGGCCAAATACTCAGGCGGGAGCTCCTGGGTCAGGTCGCCCTGTGCTACAAGCTCGGCATAATCAGCGGCAAAGGCCACGGGTCGTGCTATAATCCGGGCAATTACCACCGAAGCAACAATAATGACCGCCAATGTTAGCAGCATCAGCAGGGAAATAATCCATGCCAGGCGGACAACGGCCGCCGTCATATCCGAATCCGGAATCAAATAAACTACAGACCAATTTGGACTGTTTGGAACCGGAGCAAATATCGCGTGCATTTTTTGACCATCCGGTGTGCGATATTCCTCGATTCCTGCC
>CAZDYA010000040.1:0-9289 GCA_964509515.1 uncultured Spirochaeta sp. | reverse complement strand
GTCCAATGGTCGTTCAGGGCAAAATCAAGCCGCGGCGCAATGTAGAGCTTTGGCGAAAAGAAAAATCCCACATTCAACTGAGTCTTTAGCCGCTCGCGCAAAAAGGCCCGCTCAAAATGCCCAACAATAAAGGCAATGTGCTCAAGCGGCTGGGTGTGAAAGGTCTGAACCTCATGTGCCAGATACTCTGCCGCCTGGGGGTCATCCCCTGGATCATGCCCATTGTGATTCGGAAACCACGAGTAAACCAGGGTGAACTGGCTGAGTACGCCGCCGGGAAGATAGGTCAGATACTGGGTGTTAACCGTTAAATCCGAATTCTGGGCACCAATGTCCGTGCCCGCCAGATCGCTGGTCAAATTGAAGGCGATATCCTGACTGAGGGTGCCGCCAATAATCCGGGTAGCGTAGGCCACTC
Source organism: uncultured Spirochaeta sp. (assembly GCA_964509515.1). Classification (GTDB taxonomy): domain Bacteria; phylum Spirochaetota; class Spirochaetia; order DSM-27196; family DSM-8902; genus Spirochaeta_B. Next base: position 8,871 of record CAZDYA010000040.1, on the reverse strand, counting down.
CCAGGGTATGCTTCTTGTTGTAAACCGGCTCAATCACTACCGGAACGTCGGCGTCAACGGTTTCAATCTGGAAGTCAGGAGTGTTCTCGGTATACCAACCGTAAAAAACCTGCATATCAAACTTTTCACCGTAGCGGCTGTAGTTAAAAAAGATTGAGTGCGGATTATCCAGCAGCCACGTCTGCTGATCCCACACCACCTGGTCCTGCGTATCCGGCAAGGCCACCGGACCCAAACGCTCCATATCTGAACGGGTAATCGGCACATAGCTTAAAGACAGACTATCCTCAAAGGTTGGAAAAAACCTGATATTAACCATTGGGTCTGGGAAACGCCCCTCAAATCCATCATCCAGACTCAACGGAGCGCGATTTGTACGGTGCATGACATTCAATGGCCCAAAGATATCAGCAAACCCATAGGTAAGAAGCTTCTGACCCAGAATTATCTCAAGTTTTCCAAGGGGAAAAAGCAAGTAAGCCTCATCCAGTATATCGGACAAATCAACAACCGACCGCTCACCAAGGGGCTGAACCCACATCTTGGCCGACAGCTTCCACTCTATTCCGGAGGCATCATGAACCCCATAGAATTCAGGCGCCATATAAATCCGGCTGCGCAGATTCTGGTAACCCAGGGTCGGCTCTATCCCGGCGTAATAATCGACAAAGGTGGTAAAACGAAACTCCTGCGCAGATAATCCCGGCAAACTGAAGAGCCCCAGCATGGACGCCAAAACGGCTATCAATACGGTTTTTCTGATCATCATAATTCTTTCCATTTTATCCCCCCCCTGGATATTATTAGTTGCCTTGCAGATAGCGGGTGGTAAACATGCGATCCGGAATCTCTTCGGTGCTGGCGTCCTTGACCCGCAGCACGGACCGATGACCGGTTTGAACATTCTCCATGGAGATCACAGTCGGGTAATAGTGCGGGCTCAAATCGAGCAACTCCTCCACCCGATAGACCTTCAGCAGATCACCGTTAAAATCATAATATTCACGGCGGTGGATGACATAATTGTCCTTGCGATAGAAACTGATGATGTGCATGTAGCCGTGTTCCTGCCTGGCCTCGGGGGTCTCTCCCCAGGCCTTGATAACATAACTGTCATGACCATCGACAACCGCATCCGGCAGTCGTTCAAACTGCAACTTGCTGTTGTCATTGTTAATCAAGTCACGATAGGAAAAATCACTGCCCATAAAATAGCCGCCGCCGGAGCTTTCCAGCGCTATCCGCTTAACACGGCGGATTGTTGGCAGATATATCCACATATTGTTATCGCGGCCGTCAAAATATGAATGCAACAAGAGGCCAGTACCCCTCACGGTTGGCGGAAAATCGAAAAGAAAAAGACGATTGTTCTGGGCATCGCCAATCAATTTTTGGTAAGCACGGGCCTGAATCTCGCGCACCTCACCGTTTGGCGAAATCAGCTCAACCATAAAGGTCCCCTGAATGCTAGGCACCTCCAGGGTAGCCGCAAACCTGTCAAGGATTTCCTGAACAGTCTGGGAATAGGCTGGCAACAAGAGTCCCAAGCCCATAACAAACGCCAGTGTTATTGTTTTTATTGATTTACTTCTCACGTTTAGCCTCCTTGTGCAGCCTGAAAGGCAACACCAACAATGGTATCAGATACAGACTCAGAAAGAAAGACAGGATCAGCGAGGTCAAGAGCAAGAAGCCCAGGTTCCTCGCTCCGCTGAAGGATGACAGAAACAGCACCGAAAAGGACACTGCCGATGTTACAAAGCTCAAAAAGATGGGAATGCCGCTATAACCGACAACCGCATTAAAACCTTCTTCCAGACTGCCTATCTTTTTGATCTGCCCAAGTGCCGCCAGGGTATGAATACTGTAATCAATAACCAAGCCAGTAATAATGGCCACAAAAATGATAGAAAAGGCATCAACCCGAATACCAGCCAAACTGATAAAACCAAATGAGATAATCATGCTGATTATGCCCGGCACCAGGCTAATCAAAGCCAGCCCAAAGGCCCGGTAAAAAATCAATACCGTCAGAAAAATCATCACAGAGCCGCTAATAAAAGATAGCAACCAGTTATTCCTGAGCATGGAATACTCGGTTTGCAATTGACTGGCCATGCCGTGAACACTCATCGTCCAGCCTTCCGGCAACAAGCCCTGAGCGTCATCCACCAAGGCATAAAAACGCGCCAGATCATCGTAGGTCTTGTATGGCAAAAGGCCCTTGATGGAAAAATATCGGTAGGAACTGTCCAGCATGGAACTGTATTCCAGCGGATCAACGCTGGAAGAATAATACAAAAGGTACTGCTCTATCAGTGAATCATAAAAGTCATCAAACTCGGTACTGGTCAGCAAGGATTCCTCATCCCCCATGAAATAATAATTCATGCGCTTAAGCACCGTTAGCACCGAAAATGCATAGCCAACTTCGGCTGCTTCGAAATGCTGATGAACCTTATCCAGCGCCAGCATAGCCTCTTTGTTGAGCATGCCCAATTTCTTGCCGGTATCGACCTCGATAAAAAATGGCATGGTTCCATAGAAATCGTTGTTAATCAGGTTGTCCGCCTGCCTGATGGTTGTTGCCGCTGGCAGCTGACCAATAGGGTATGGCTCGATGCGCAAGCTACCCAGCTGACTAGCACCCCAGACCACGGCCAATGCTACCAGCAAAAAGAACACATAGCGAAATCTGGCAATGCGCGCGAACAAGCGACCCTGCATTTTCTGAAAACCCGGGAACATCGGCTTGTCATCCACCCGCCATGGCTGATAATCAACCCAGAAGAAAACCCCTATCCAGGTAACAGCAACAGCCACAGCCACGATCAAACCCAGCTGCAGATGCCCCGAACCGTTTATCAGGCTAAGCGAAACAAAACCCGCCACGGTTGAAAGCGCCGTCAGCGAAAGGGGGTAAATGAGTTTTTTGCGCAGGCTGTCCTGGCCGGGAAGCGAAGGCGTATGAAAACGATGATACAGATAATGAATCAGATAATCGCTTAGCAAGCCCATGCCAAAGACAGGAATTAACAGAATCAGCGGTGAATCGGGGATGCCGGCAAAACGCACCATGCCATAACCAAATACCATGGCCAAAATGATTAGCACGATTGATACTGCCATCGCCTTTATTTGCCGAAACAGACCAAAAATCAAGATCACCATGACAGCCAGTATCGGTAAAAAGATAAGAATATCGCCTGTCAACAAACGCTCGGTCTCTGCCAGAATCGGCGCCCGGCCGGTGAACTCAAACTCCAGTCGGTCGGCCCATTCATCTTGCAGGGTTTTTAGCCCCTGGTAGATATCTATGGTCGGCGTACGATTGCTGTAATACACATAAAACAGCAAGGTGCCCGTGTCGGCGCTGATGTAGGGGCTTAGCTCGGGGAAATCCGGCAGCTGATCAACCAGGCTTTGCAAGTACTCATCATCAACAGCCGCAGGATCGCTGGGCACCGCCCGGCTGACTATTATTTCATCTTCCTCGGCAATTACCCGGGAAGTATTCAAAATCGATTCAATGCGCGCTGCCCCGGGCAACTCGACCAAATCATCCTGAAGCTCGCGGATTACATCATGATCATCCGAACTAACAAATTTCAAGCCAGCCCTTTCCAGGTCAAGCACAACAATCGCAACATTGCTCTGGGGCAGCAGCAGCTGTCCTTCTTTGGCCTGATAGACGTCGGCCTCTTGCTGACCGCTGATAGGCGGCAACAACAAAAACAGTCCGGAAAGAATCACCACAAGAGCGGGAAACAGAATTTTTCTCATAGAAAAATACTCTAGGAAGTTTTTCGCTAAAAAGCAAGAACAGCCTAACAGAAAACTAACAGACAATTTGACAAAGATGTAATGCTGAGTACACTTTGTAGTGGAGGCTGGTATGAATGCGACAACAGTTCACCGGACAATAATGCTGCTTGAGAAAGCACTGCAAATGATTGGAGCAAAGGCCACAAGCCAACTGATTGAATCGACAGGAATTATGATCAACCGCGCCATGCGCGCCTCTGAGCGCAGCTTTCATACCCCCGAGCATATCTTTGCCCTTGCCAATCCGGATGATCCATACAGCATACTGGCAGCCCTTTTCCATGACATCGTATATTTTCAGGTTGACCGTGGCTTTGACCCGCAGGTTGGCCAGCTGGTAGAGCCCTATATCGAAATAAATGCCGACCAGGTCCGAATATGCGACAAGGTAAAACAGGATGATCGGGCTTTTTGGGGCATAGCCAGTGTTTTCGGCTTTGAACCAGGGATGACCTTGTCTCCATTTGCCGGCCTGAATGAGTTCCTTAGCGCCTTGGTCATGGCGCTAAGCCTGGAAGGTATCGTAGCCGACCCCGATCTGCTCATCGTTGCCGCCAGCATCGAAATGACAATCCCTTTCCGTGCAGCCAACAAGAACGGCAAAACCCCGGCTGAACAGCTTTACGAAAGAATCATCGCCACCAACAAGCAATTTCAACTTGGACTTAAAGAACAGGATTGCGTTAATGCAGTGGAAAAGGCCGTCATCTTTGCCAACAGTGATGTAGAAAACTTTGCCGAAGAGCAAGTTGCGCGTTTTCTTGACAACACCTGGAAACTTATTCCGGAAACCAACCCGGCCTTGCGAACCTTTGGCATCTTCTGCATTACCGATTATCGCACCGCCCTAATGAAGATGTCCGGGTTCATGGACAACCTGAACACCGACAGCATTTTTGCCAGCTTTGGCAAGCAGCCTCCCGCCGATCAACTGGAAACCCTGCGCTCTCGTTCCCAAAGGAATATCAAGATTGCCCGCAAATACCTGGGACTCAAGCTGATAGCAGCTACCATTCTGGAGGCCCTTGCCAAGGAAACCGGCAACGATGTACCGGTCGCATTCTTTATGGGCGAAGCAGAGCGCAACCCTGAAGGGCTATCATTGGCCAATCACCTGCCAGCGCCGGAAAGCTGCCAAAGCGAAACTTGCCAAAATGACAGCAAGGAGGCTGATCTTTTTAGCCTGCTGGCCTTTGGCCGCTCCAGCGAATCAGAATTCGACCCCAAAAGCTCGCCTCTTTCGCTTTTCATCTACTGTAGTATTTCCGAAGACGAGTTGGCTGACAGTCTGCAAAAAGCCAGATCAATGTTCAGTGAAGAGATAAGCCGCCTGGATTTTCTAAAGAGCATGCCAAAAGAGATGATCACCACGATTGCCAACGCGATAGCCAAGGTTGCCTTTACCCGCGCCAAGCCACTAGGCGACCTGGTTGCCAAGCTCTAAAACTCTAGCTGCTGAGTAGTCCGCCGCACATCCTCTGCCGCCTGATTACCAAGAAAATGGCGAATGATGGCAATGGAAAACTCGGCAGCACTACCGGGCCCGCGGCTGGTAATCAGACTGCCGTCGCAAACCACCCGGGCATCTTCCCACTTGCCATCGTGAGGGTGGCTTTCTAGGCCCGGGAAACAGGTAAAACGACGCCCCTTCAACAAGCCCTTTGCCCCCAAGACCAACACCGGAGCGGCGCAGATGGCCGCAATCAATCGGCCATCCTGAGCCTGACGCCGCAACAGATGCTCGACATCGGCATCGCTGGCCAGATTGGTGGTTCCAGGCATCCCCCCCGGCAAGATAATTACATCCGGCAGCTTGCTGTCTTCCATTTCATCCAATGTAATATCTGTTGTCAGGCGGATTCCATGGCTACCGATCACATCACGGTTACTGACACCGACAACATCAACCTGTATACCGGCGCGTCGCAGCAAATCAACAGGGGTAATGGCCTCGACTTCTTCGAATCCATCCGCCAAAAGCACGACGGCCTTTACTTTGTTTGCATCCATACCTGTGCCTCCTTATATATTCGCTTCGTCCTGCGATGGTGGTTTTTGCTCTGTCGTTGGCAGGCGCAAGGGAGCCGTATCCAATGTCCAATCAACCACCGGTGCAATGCCGAATTCAGCGAACCCAGCCTGCATGGCCCGCATCATGGCGTTCTTGGTATCTATCAGGCGGTCGCGGGAAAACCAAATGCCAAACTGAACCGAGATGCCACGTGATGTAAACTCCTGAAGCAGGAACAAAGGCTGCGGCTCATCCAGACACAGGGTCTCATTGCGCGCGATGTCAGAAAGCATCTGCTCCAGCGCCACCAGATCGGTATCCCGGGGAACCATCAACATAAAATCCATTCGACGAATCGGAAACTTGGTCACATTGGTAAACTCTGTCTTGATCAGGTATTCATTAGGAACACGGATAAAACGGTTATCAAAGGTACGTATTTTGATTGACAGCAAATCGATGGAAAGAACAATTCCGGTATTCTCGCCAATCTGAATCACGTTCCCGATCTCGAATGATTTTTCACTGATCAGAAACATGCCGCTAATGATATTTGACACCGAGGTTTGAGCCGCAAAACCGAGCGCGATACCGGCGATCCCGGCCGCCCCCAGCAGGGTACCAAGTTGCATTCCCAGCTGCCCAAGCACCACCATCAAAAGGATCACTGCCCCGAAATACATGATAATCTTGCGGATAACCATGACCGACTGTTCGGAAAAACTGTTACGCAGCGTCCGGGTAATCAAAAAGACCAACAGCCGCAGCAAGAGAAAGCCGCCAATTACAATAATTGTCACAACGATAATTTTTAGCAACTGTCCGGGAGTAAACCAGCGAAGCAATTCCTGAGGGATAAGGGATTCAAAATCCATAGCATCCTCCCCTTAGCTGTTAGTGATATTCCGCAGCAGGATCATGCCACGATGAAAAAGATGATCGGTGGCCGAAACCCTTGGCGGCATCCATGGTTCCAGCAAATCACTTACACCGGGCTTTCGGTCAACGACCGATAAATGCAATTCCTCGTCCCCTGTATAAATGGCACTGACTGAGGTAGTCCAAAAGCCAAAGTTATCCTTGTCTTTTACCCTGCGAAAAAGCCGCAGCTGCTCGGTAGGGATTGCCAATGCCCCGATTTCCACCGGCTTGCGGGTAATATTGCGAACCCGCAAAGGACACACGGCAAAGGCCAGCGGATCAATCTGCATGACAGGCTGATACGACAAGGGGACATCACAACGAACGCAAAGGCGACCTGTCATCGGACCGCCGAACCAGGTTTGGCTGAGGGTATGCACCGGAACGTCCAGTAGCGCGGTGCCGATGTCAGCAAAGCCTCCCCTGACCGGCTGACTATATTCACTGGACTGAACAACCCTGACTGACAAATACAGTGGCACGGCTCCATACAACGAAACAGACCGGCCTATCCCAAGGGTTATAGGCACTTCCGGCCGGACAACAACAGCATGCTCGGGAAGCACCGGGAACACCCCAATGGAATCACCATCCTCGGTCGGAATAAAATCCTGCCACTGCAGATCAGCGGTCTCTGGCAACACAGCAGCCGAAACAAAGCCCAGCTCCTTGCCAAGCATGGAGCCAAAACTATCGCTGCAACAATCAATTTCGCCAGGAACCGTCTGGCTGGCATAGGCCAGTCGCCAGGCCACAGGGGAACGCCGGACCCAAATCCGCACATAAGAATTCTGCCAACGCGCGGTTTCATTCTCTTCCAGTAAACGCAATCCCCAAGTTTCCATATGCTCAGCATAGCTATACTTGGCCCGGCGGACAAGCCCTTGGCTTTAGCTCTTCCCCCGAATTAACATTTTCGGCATACTGTCTCCGTGGCACAAAATGCATTACGCGCAAGGACAATTGGAATATCCTCGGGAAAGGGCGGGGTTGGAAAAACCACCACCACGGCCAACCTGGGGGTTTACTATGCCCGCCGCGGCATCCCGACAGCCATTATCGACCTGGACCCATTGTCTGATATGGGAACACTGTTCGATCTTGAAGAACCCGAGCATTCAGCCGACTCCGATGACGGAGCAGTCTGGAAACTGGCGCCCAACCTGGACCTCTTGTTTCCCAAATCAGGCCAGAATGTCGAAGAGAAAAGCCGCCGATTTTTGCAATACATTACCGAGCACACCGAAAGACTGCTGGGCACCTATCGCATCCTGCTGGTTGACCTGCCGGCCGGCGGCGGTGACGAAGAAAACCTCAATCTGTTGCCACATCTTGGACATCTGGTAGTAGTAACCAACCCGGAGCCCACGGCCCACGTTTCCGCCGGTGGATATCTCCATATGGTTATGGAGCGCGACCCATCCCGGCAGGTGTACATTTGGCACAACAAGTTCTCACTTGACCGAACCGGCGAATTCAATCCCCGTGATGTTGTTGGAAACTATCATCGCAATACCGACCGCGAGGCCTGGCTGCCGGATTCATTCCGGCAGCAAATCCATGACATAGCCTTTGTACCGGCCGACCCATCACTAAACTTGCTGCTTGCCGACAACCCCAGCCCCATGGGCATAGTCTACCACAGCACCAGACAAAGCGTATTACACATCCTTGACGGCTGGCTGGATGCCGAAAGCTGTCCATTGAATGAAATGAAGAAGAAACTACCATTGCCGATTGTCAAACTCGTACGCGGCTGTATCAGCCGTCGGCCGGAAAGCATTGAGGCTGGTCCGGAATTCTCGGAAATCGCTGCCTATATTAACGCTGTTACAGAATCAAAACGCGATATAGGAGATGACCCTGTATTCATCTCGGCTCTAAGCGAGGCCTCGGCCCGCTTTGCCAGCTCTCCCCTTTGGAGGGAAGGCACCCGGGCCCTGAGCCTGTTGGCCGAGATGGCCGAAGCATCCAGCAGGATGTTCAACACCGGAAGTTCGCACACCAAGACCCAGTTGGAAAACACCTTGGTAAAACTGATGTATACCGTAGCCGCTCAGCCTGAGCTCCCGCGGCTATGCAAAAATTCCGCCGGCATGCTGTTGTTCCAGTTC
>CAZDYA010000039.1:0-9445 GCA_964509515.1 uncultured Spirochaeta sp. | reverse complement strand
TTAAATATAGAATTTTTAAAATTACCATATTCAAAAATATTATTATTAAAAAATCAAAGATACAATTTTGCAATCAATTTTCTGTAGAATCACAGAAATTTTAAAAGAAATCAAGAAAAAAATGTTGTTTTTCAAAAATTATTTCTTTATAATCCAAATAAATTTTTTGAAAACGCAGATAAATTTAACAGACCAATGGAGTTTGGCCCATGACGCAAACCTATAATGAACAATTGATTGAAGCCATGCAAAAAGAAATCGGCGGTCTTCTGAACGAATGGGGAATGCCGGAAGACAGCCGGGTATCCCTTCTGAATATCTCCGAAAATGCCACATTCATTGCAGAAACCCCGGGAAAAGATAAAAAGATAATCCTGCGGGTAACCTGATATCCTAGGCCTGCCAGTAGCAGCAAAGCCAGGATGCCCAAGCCAAAAATTACCGGACCGCTATTTATCCATGCCATGATTATTGATTGCATACAAATGCTCCTTTATCGCAGTTCCTTTAGCACCTTAAAAATATGCAGGGGCTGCGATTTTCCTTTTACCTTTACCGGCTCCAATTCTTTTACCTTAAAGCGGTCGCCGATTATGTCGCGCGTATTTTGGGTTATAATGACATCATCCGGTCCGGCAACCCCCTCCAGGCGGGCGGCAATATTTACCGTATCACCGATTACCGAGTAATCCATGCGTTGTGAACTGCCAAGGTTGCCGGCGATCAGAGGGCCTGTGTGCATGCCAATTCCAATTTTTAGGTGTTTGGCTTCGCCGGTAAAAAAATTGCGGGAGGGCGAGCGTACCAAATCCTGTAATTCCATGGCACAGCTTACTGCCGAGATGGCATCCTGTTCTTCTGAGTACAGGGGAATACCCCAGGCTGCCATGATGCAGTCACCAATGAACTTGTCGATAAATCCCCGGTGCTTGATGATGACGCTAACCGCCTCACTGAAATACCCGTTCAATATATCAATGATTACTTCCGGTTCCTTGCTTTCCGAGAACGAGGTGTAGCCCCGGATATCAGCAAAAAAGATCGTGGCATTCTTTTTGTCCCCGCCGGGGCGTACCAAGTCAGGGCTTTTCATCAGGGCCTGGACGATATCGTTGGAGAGGTAGCGGGCAAACATATCCTTGATAGCACGCCTTTCTTCGACGACGGTATCCATCTGGTTTTGCAGTTGCTTTTCAGCGGTCTGGTCGGTAAACAGCAGGGTCAAACCTTCTTTTCTGCCGCGCTGCCCTCGCAGAGGACTAACAGTAAGGGAAAAATCCATCTCGCCTTGTTCCTCAGGGCGCTGCATTATGCCCTTCAGGCCCATGATCTGTTGTCCCTTGCTGTCTGCCTTGCGTACGGCATTCAGCAGCTTGCGGGTGAACAATCCCTTTAGCACCTCATCGAATTGCCTGCCAATGGCATCGTCTCCAATAGCCAGCTTTTCTCTGGCCACCTGATTGATATACTGAATTGTTCCGTCGGCATTGGTGGTAACCAGCAGGTTGGTCATGCTGTCGAAGATGTGCTGTTGGTAGCGCTCCATGGCATGGATTTGACGGAATTGTTGCTCCAACTCGGTATACAAGGCGGCGCTTTCAAGCGAACCGGAAGCCAGTTTGACGTATGAGTCCAGAAAAAGAAAGCGTTCGCCACAGAAGTAATCCGGGGATTTGTGATTCAGAAAAAGGTAGCCCAGAGCGGTATCGCCGGTTAGTAAGGGCAATACCGCGGCACTCTGCATCTGAGGATTGAGCAGCGCCGTAGCAAAGAATTCCTTTGGCCGCCGGTGCAGCACAAGGGATTCGCGGCAATCATTGATGAATTCGAAAAGCTCATCCTGGGGGTCCATTTTTTGGGGAACATCATGGCCCCCACGGCGCAGGCTCATTTGCAGTTGATTATGGCGATTGGAATACAGATAGACACAACACAGCGATGCGCCTGAAATATCGTAGGCCTGATCAACCAGCACCCTCAGCTGCTCAAGCTGAGAAGCCTTGGCGGCCAACAGCGTTCCGGCTCTTAAAAATTCAGACAATACCTTTTGTGCCTGTGAATTTTCGCCAACTCCCTTTTCTGACCCCATATCTATAATCTACGTCTGGAAAGTGGCTTGGGCAATAGCCTGTAGGCCTTTTAATGGATAAATAATTGATATTTGTTATGCGGCGAGATATAATCTGCTGAAAGTGGAGGTAAGGCATGAAAAGGCTCATGTGTGTTTTGGTGTTGGTGTTTTTCACCGGCTCGGTTTTTGCCCAGCAGACGATTAACATTACCAATGTTGATGGCAACAGCGGTGGTGGTGGAGGGACCTACTCCGAGGGGGTGATGCTTGGTGAAGCGCATGCCAAGGGCGAGGGTTTATATTTCTTGTGGGGGTGTTTGGCGGTACCTCTTACTGGTATGCTTGGATTTATTCTGCCGGTGGTTATTGAACCAAAAGTACCAGTTGAAATGACAATCGGAAAATCAGCTGACTTTATTCGGGGGTATCGTGAAAGCTATGTTTCTAACGCAAAACGTAAAAATATAATGCTGACTGCTGGTGGCTGTGCTACAAGTACTGGTTTGGGTTTGATTTCATACTTGGCATTTGTCGGGTTTGCTGCTTTTCTTTCCTACTAAGGAATACATGTTACACCGATTATTCGTTAGATTCCGTCTTGTTATGATCGGTTACTGCCTTTGTTCAGCAACCTTTTTGTCTGGTCTTGATGTACGCAGTGCATCCATGAATTTCCGGCAGCTTACTATCAGCAAGCAGGCTGCCGCCGGGCCGGATGAGAGCGAGCTGCGCGGGGTTTTGTATTTCGCTGAACCCGATATGGTAGCCATCGATCTGGCCTTTCCCATCCTGCAAAAGATATTCATTTCCAACAATGGTACCCTCATCTATTATCCTGAAAACAGGGAGGCCTTGCGCTTTCCGCCGGATTCGGCGGCAGTCATGCCGCTTACGGGGCAGATGCGAACCCTGCTTTCACAGGACAGGGGCTTGTCAGCTGCTGGTTTCAAACTTGATTCCCTGGAGTATGATGAACAGGGTCGTGCCGTCAGTCGCTGGTTGCCGCCTGAGGGTGATGTCTCGGGAATAGGCGAGGTAAGGCTATTTACCTCTGATCAGGGGAATATAGTCAGGTCCGAGACACTCGGCCAAAAGGGCCGTTTGATTACCACCATGGAATATTCCCGATTTACTGAAGTTCAGGGCTACGCCTTTCCGCAAACAGTGATAACGCGACAATATTTACCGGATGGCCTGGAGCAGGTCGAGATGCAGGTTCACTACGATGATGTTCGCTTTAATATTTCATTGCCCCCGAATATAGCTGATTTCAAGCTGCCTGATGATGTTCAGGTACAGGAACTTGAATGGTGATTAGCCGCAGCACTTTGCTCTGGGCTATCCTTATTGTTTGGGCGGGCCTGCTTGGCATGGCGATGCCCTTTGGGCTGTCCGCCAATCCGACTGCCCCGACCAATCCGACTGCCCCGACCAATCCGACTGCCGCCCCTAAACAGGATTTTGTATTGCCTCCTGTCAACGAGATACATCTGGTGGCCGCTGCCATGATAGAGTTCTATCACGGCTTTATTACTGATCAGGATCGGCCTTCGTGTATCTTTGTTCCGTCATGCTCAGAATATATGCGCCAAGCCCTGGCTGAGTGGGGTATGACCGGATTATTTATGGGAATCGACCGCATTCACAGATGTCATTCCATAAACGCGGCACATAGTAAATTGTATCCGCGAAATGAGCAGAATAAGCTGATTGATCCTGTGCCCTTGCGCTGCCGTGGAGAGAATTGTGAATAGAGTACTAAATAAAAAATGTTACAGGTCTGCATATGCGACGCTGGTGGTGCTGTTTGTTGTAGGCGCCTTTTCCCCCCCCGCGGCATTTTCGCAGATCCGCCCGCTTATCAATGATCCCCTTCCGGCTGATTCGGCATCTCGCCCTGTTGATGCGCAAGCGCGGCAGAGCCTGGACTTTGCCGATGCCCTGTTTGAATGGCAGGATTATCCCGAGGCGGGCTGGGAGTATGCCAGGTTTATCATGCTTTATCCCCAGGAACAGCAGGGCTGGGCCGCCTACCGACTTGGCCTTTCGTTGTTTCGCCAAGGCCGCTATGAAAGGGTGCTAGCCGCTTTGCAACGTCATCAGACAATAACTGAAGGATCAGAATACGCTGACCAGGCTGGCCTGCTGAGTGCTTTTGCTGCCGCCGAAATGCAGCAGTGGACAATGGTTCAGGAGTTGTCAAATAATCAGGCGCCAAGCGCTCCATGGGACGTTCTGCGTATCTACTCTCTGATAGCTAATCGGCAGTATGATCTTGCTCAGGACATTCTGCTGTCTTATCCTGATCAGGCCGAATTATCCCGCATTGACCGGTTAATCACTGATTATAAGCCAAAAAGCCCGGTGGCCGCCGCCGCTCTTTCCAGTCTTATTCCGGGGCTTGGAAAATTCTACACTAGCCAATGGGCCGATGGACTATTTTCGTTGGCCAGCGTTGGCGGGCTTGCTGGCGCAACGGCCTATTCATTTTGGGATAAGGGTATTGATGATTGGCACGGCTGGGCATATGGCGCAGGCTTTCTGGTGGCCTATGTTGCCAATATTGTGGGCTCTTATAACTCGGCGATTCGGATCAATCATCATCAGGAGGCAGAAATACATAATGAAGCTTTCAATACCTATAATATGTATCGGCCTTAGTCTCTTTGCTATACCAGGTGGCTACCTTCATTGCCTGCCAGAATGGGATGCCGTGGTCAGCAATCAAGAGATGGCGCCTGCTGCCGCAAGGGAATACAAGTTTCAACTTTTTTTGGACAGTAATAATGCTGCTAGCGCACAAACCGAAGAACACGGCCCGATCTTGTTACGCCTTTCCGAGTTGGAGGAACTTAAGGGCAATTACTCAAGGGCCTATGAGTATTACGAAGAATACCGAAGTTCAGCCGGGCAGCTACCGCCAGAGGCGCTAATTCACGAGATCGGGCTGATGCGGCATCTTCAGAAAGAAGATTTTGTTCGCTTTCGCCTTTTTACCCTCGCTATACGGCAGGATTTATCGCCATCCTTGATGTCACTGGTGTTACAGGAAAACCTTCGCCTGTCAGCACAATATAGCGACTGGAAAAACCTGCTGATCTTTGTGGAGATGGCGGAGCAGCGCAACGCTTTACCCTCAGGACAGCTGTCCAGGATCAGGGACCTGGCCGAGCAGGGTCGTGATTTCCGTTACCGGTCACCCAAGCTTGCCAAGACGCTATCCCTGTTTCTGCCCGGGGCGGGACAGCTTTATGCAGGTGATCCGCTTGATGCGGCCAACGCGCTTTTGATTAACGCGGCGGTTATTGGGGCTTCGGTATATGCCGTTTATTCAGGAAACATAGTGGACACCATCTTTGGCTGGGGCCCACTGGTACTGCGTTTTTATGACGGTAATTTGTTAAATGCCGGTTTGGCCGTCGAAAAATACAATCAGACTAGTCAGAAAGCTATATCTGCGCTTATATTAAAGGAGCTGGATGCTTCCAGTTCTGGAGATTGAGAATGAAAAGAGCAAAACCAGCCTCTGCTATTGGCGCGCTTGTTTCTGCGTTTTTTTTATCTGTCTGTCCATTGACTGCCAGTCAATCTGACGCCGATCCCGCGTCAATTATCAGCCGTGTTGCCAGCATTCTGGATTCTGAGGACAAGTTGGCACCTGAACCATCACGCAGTGTGACCCAGGAACTCTACGATGACGGATCGGTAAGGGAGACCCTCGAAGTAATACCAGCCACCGGACAGGACGAAAAGCCGGCCTTTTTTCTGAACGGAGCGCCCGTTGATCCAGAGTTCGATTCGCTTGGGCGTTTTGACCTGTTTGCCGGCGCAATGCAGCAGGATGAAGATGAAGAACCCGATGAGCATGATGATGAGGGGCGCGGCAATGGTTTGCCGGTATATAATACTTTGCGCTGGCGCAGAACAGATAGTCCGGGACCAGCTGACAGGCAAATTGGCCAGCGACAAGCCACTGCTTATCCAGTGGAAATGGAGACCACCAAGGGTGCGCTTTTAACAGGTTATATATGGCTAGATAAACAAAGCGGCTTGCCCTTATTGCTTGACTATTCCAGCGACGGTTCGTTGCTGGTCAAGGAGGCCAGGACTTCCATAAAGTACCGCATGCTGGATGATGCTCCCTTTGTCGCCAGGCAGCATATAGATGTGTTCTTTAGGGTTGGCGCCCTGTTTTTAGAGCGCAGTTACCGGATGCAGTTTTATTATGAATAGCATTTTCAATTTAAACAAAAATCGTAATGCAAGTTCCTTTGTCCTTGTTGTTTTGTTGGTAGCTGCCGCTTTTTTATCGGGTCATTATCTCAAAGCAGAGTCTTTTCAGGTGATTACCATTGTTCTTTTGGTTGCGGCGAGCTTCCTTTTGCCGCTTTTCTGGCTTCTGCTATGTGAAGCGATAATGGTCACTTACACAGTTGTGTTGGCGGTAAATCAGAATAGCGTTTCGCCCGATGCAGTTTTTTTTGGGGCTTTTTTTATTACAGCCCTGCCCTTGGTTATGTATGCTTTCCGCAGTTTGCAGGAGAGGCGGTTACAGGTTGCCAAGCGGCAGCAAATGGCATTGGCCACCGTTGTCGCTCAAAGCGATGATATTATAGTTACGAAAGATTTGAACCTGCGGGTGGTCGCTGCCAATATGGCCTTTGCCCGTGCTGCCGGCTATTCATCCACTTTGGATTTGCTGGGGAAAACAGATGCCGAAATCTTTCGCCTTTCCGAGGACCAGGAGCCTGTCAAGGGTTATATGGATAATGAGAGGGCGGCCCAAAGGCTTTCTCCTGGTGAACATTTAATAACCGAAGAACCTGTAAATTTCCCTGACGGCAGGGTGGGCTTTGTGTTGACCCGCAAGTTTCCGATTTATTCCAATACCGGGGAGCTGCTGGGGACCGGGAATATTTCGACTGATATTACCGAACGTAAAAAATATCAGGAGACCATGGAAAAGGCTTTGCAGCAGGCGGAGGCTGGGCGCCGTGCCAAGGAAGATTTCCTTTCAACCATGAGCCACGAGATTCGCACCCCGCTGAATGCGGTAATCGGATTTACCGAGTTGCTTTTTAATACCGATCTATCACCCAAACAGTTAGAGTATGCCAAGGATGCCAATACCGCTGGACGAACCCTGCTTGAACTTATCAACGATATTTTGCAGTACACTCGAATTGAGACCGGTAAGCTCCAGTATAGTCCTGACCCTACCAATATTCGTTCTTTGGCACAGCAGATAATCGACATTTGCCATATTCAGGCCGAGAAAAAGGGCTTAAAGCTTGTGCTTTCAGTGGATGATCGGCTACCAAGCGAAATAATAATTGATCCGGTGCATATTAATCAGATTTTATTAAACCTGGTTGGCAATGCCATCAAGTTTACAGATCAGGGAGCTGTTACCCTGGAGCTTGCCTTCGTGCCGGCTGATCCAGTCAGGTCTGACACAAAAGATCGATTGCGTTTTTGTGTGCAGGATACTGGTATCGGAATGAGCGCTGAGGTTCAAAACAGGTTGTTTGCACCCTTTATGCAGGGGGATAGTTCTGTTACGCGAGAGTATGGTGGTACCGGGCTGGGTTTGGCGATCTCGCAAAGACTGGCCCAGCAGATGGGTGCCGAGATAAAACTGGAAAGCTCCCCCGGAGAGGGCAGTTGTTTTTGTTTTGAGATTGAGCTTGCCATGCAGGAAGCTGAGCGGCCTGGCAAAAAGACAGACCCTGCAGAAAAAAATCGTGCGGCCAAAATTGAACAGGCCAAGGCTGATTATTCTGAAAAGTCAATCCTGATTGTAGAAGATGACAGGGTGAATATGCGTTTGGCAAAATTATTGATCTCACGACGTTATCCCGGCTTGAAAATAGCAGAAGCCATAAACGGGCAGTTAGCCGTAGAGGCTGCCTTGCAACAAGCGTATGACTGTATTTTGATGGATGTGCAGATGCCGGTAATGGATGGCTATCAGGCAGCGCGAAAAATCCGGCAAAATGAAAATGAAGCTTTGTCAGGAAAAAAATCGGTTCCCATTGTGGCCCTGACGGCCGGGGTGATGGATGGCGAAGAAAAGGCGTGCAGGGATGCAGGAATGGATGATTTCCTGTCAAAGCCTATAAAAAGCGAACAGCTTTTTAGTCTGCTTGACCATCTGTTTTCTCAATCTGCTTGATGTCTTCCCATAGTTGATCCATCTCATTAAAGCTCTCTGGCCCCATTTTATGTCCGCGCGTTTTCATGGCGGCTTCAACCTGTCGAAAGCGGCGGTCAAACTTGCTGTTGCTGCGTTGCAACGCTACAGCGGGATCAATATTCAGGAACCTGGCCACGTTGACTACCGAGAATAGCAGGTCCCCAAGCTCTTCTTCCAGATGTTCCTGACTAGCCTGGCACTTTTCTAGAGCATTCCAGGCTTCCCGCGTTTCGGCCAGTTCCTCGGCAATCTTGTCCCAGACAGGTTCGGCATTGTTCCAGTCAAAGCCGCTTTTTGCCGCCTTTTTTTGCATCTTCCAGGCCCTTTCCAGCGGAGGCAGGCTATGACTAACCTTGTCCAATACGGAATCCTTTTTGCGCCCTTCAACCTTTTCCTTGATCTCTTCCCACTGCATGGCGATCTGGCCAGCATCCAGATTTTCGGAGTTGGAAAAAACATGCGGATGCCGTCTGATCAATTTCTCGGAAACCTCTTGCATGATATCGTCGATAGAAAAGCGGCCGTCTTCTTCATAAATCACCGAGAGCATGGTCAGCATCATAAAGGCATCGCCGAGTTCCTCGCGGATGTGGTCAAAATCACCGCTGTTTATGGCATCAACGGTTTCATATACCTCTTCGATCAGGGCGCTGCGTAGAGACGATGGTGTTTGATCCCTGTCCCATGGGCAACCCAAAGGCGAGCGGAGTTGCCTGACGATGGTGCATAGCCTTTCAAATCCGGGGATATTCGCATCCGGAGCCTCTAATCGTGGATTATCATTGTTCATGTCAGGATTGTACTTATGGATTGCTTTTTTGAAAAGCCGGGAGTCGGATTATTACCCTTGTCCCTTTACCTACCTGACTATGAATTGTCATGCTGCCTTCATTGCGGTCGATGAATTCCTGGCAGAGAATCAGTCCCAGGCCGGTGCCGGTTTCTTTGTTTGTTCCGGGAAGGGAAAACCTGTGCTCAACCCGGCCGATTTTTTCCAGTTGATCAGCAGGCATGCCGACTCCGTTATCCTCAATACAAATCAGACATAGGTCGCCGTCTTTATCGGCAGTAACAGTTATGCGGCCACCGTTGTGGGTGTATTTGATAGCATTCGATATCAGGTTTCGCAGTACAGCTGTCTCTATACACATCTCCGAGCCCACGAGACGCTACGCTAT
>CAZDYA010000038.1:0-9512 GCA_964509515.1 uncultured Spirochaeta sp. | reverse complement strand
GATTACTTCAACTAATAGGATGGAGTATTTTAGGTGCCATCATTACAGTGATAACTTTTGGGATTTGCTATCCTTGGGCATTGTGTATGGTCTATGGTTGGAAAATTAATCATACTGTTATCAATGGTAAAAGGTTAAAATTTAATGGAACAGCAATTGGATTATTTGGATTATGGATTAAATGGCTTCTACTCTCAATCATCACATTTGGCATATATGGATTTTGGGTTTCTATTTCATTAGAAAAGTGGAAAGTGAAAAATACTTCATTTGAATAAAGAAGTATAATCAAAAATCATTCCTACCCACGATCCTTTAACAGCGAATATATTCGTCGTCGTTACACTCCTTGGCCTGCGGCAACTAATTTTTCCATTGCTATATTGCGCCGTCATCCTTACATTTAGGTGCAAGGAGTCCATTATGGCACAAGCAATGCTTACCAACATTTTTTCCCAAGAGAGCCTGCCGCCGCAGGAATACCGTGTCGACTACCCGTATATTCAGCGTGAATACCTATGCAACGGAGTTATAAAAAAATGGGAAGGTCCCTTGCAGGATATCCATTCGCCGATTTGCGCAAGCGGCAGCCAGGCCGGTGGGGCAGAGCCCGTACATATCGGCAGCTACCCCCTCCTTACGCAGAGAGAGGCGCAAGAGGCGCTGGAGGCGGCCTGTGACGCCTATGACTATGGGCGCGGCGCCTGGCCGACCATGGACGTCGAGGAACGCATTCGCCATGTCGAGGCCTTTACCTACCGCATGAAGGAGCAGCGCGAGCTGGTCGTCAATCTTTTGATGTGGGAGATAGGGAAATCCCTTCCTGATGCCCAAAAAGAGTTTGATCGTACTGTTGAATACATCAACAATACCATCGATGCCCTCAAGCAGCTTGATCGCTCATCATCGCGTTTCCAGATTGAGCAGTCAGTCATCGGGCAAATCCGGCGTGCTCCCCTGGGAGTCGCCTTGTGCATGGGGCCCTACAACTATCCGCTGAATGAAACCTTTACCCTGCTGCTGCCGGCTTTGATTATGGGCAATACCGTCATCTTCAAGCCGCCACGCCGCGGGGTGTTGCTGCATCAGCCTCTTTTGCAGGCCTTCCGTGATTCATTTCCTCCGGGGGTCGTTAACACCGTTTACGGTAAGGGCAGCACGGTAATCGGCCCGCTTATGGAATCCGGCCGCATCGACATCCTGGCCTTTATTGGCAGCAGTCAGGTAGCTGACACCCTGCGTAAGCAGCATCCCAAACCACACCGGCTGCGCTGTGTCCTTGGCCTGGAGGCCAAGAATATCGGCATTGTGCTGGAGAACGCCGATCTGGAGAACGCCGTGCAGGAAACCGTTCTGGGCGCGCTCTCCTACAACGGGCAGCGCTGTACCGCCCTCAAGATGATGTTTGTTCATCAGAACATTCTTGACGAGTATCTGCAAAAACTGACAAAGGCGGTGGAGGAGATTAAGATCGGCATGCCTTGGGAGCAGGGTGTAAAAATCACCCCCATGCCGGATACCGATGCGGTGGCCGAATTGCAGGAGCTTATCAAGGACGCCACCGATTGCGGAGCCCGCATACTCAACCACGAAGGCGGCAGCAGCAATCAGACTGCCATGGTGCCAGCCGTTCTGTATCCTGTTCAGCCGGGCATGCGCCTCTACCAGGAAGAGCAGTTTGGGCCAATCATTCCTGTGACCTCTTTTTCTGACATCAGTGAGCCCATGGAGTACATCAAGTGCTCAGACTATGGGCAGCAGACCAGTATCTTCGGCCGCGACCCCGACGAAATCGCCAGCTTGATTGACCCCATGGTCAATAATGTATGTCGGGTTAATATCAATAGCCAGTGTCAGCGCGGGCCGGATGTTTTTCCCTTCACCGGGCGTAAGGCCTCGGCCGAAGGCACCCTGTCGATCTCTGATGCCCTGCTTGAGTTCTCGATTCGCAGCATGGTCGCCGCCAAGGAAAATCCCACCAACCGCGAGATAGTCAAAGAGATTCTGGCTGATCGCAAATCCCGCTTTCTCTCCACCGACTTCATTTTTTAAGAAAAAAAAGACCCGCCGGTAGCTGCCCTGCGGCAGCCTTCGGCGGGTCGTCCGTTGCTAGAAACTAGCTGCCGGAATATTAGCCCTTGGATCCAAGGCGCAGACCGCCATGGACAAAAAGAACTTCGCCAGCGATGGCTTCGTTTCGGTAAAGCTCAAGCATGGCAGAAACGATTTCTTCGGCGTGGTTCATGCGGCCGATCGGGATGGTGGCTTCGATTGCAGCCAAGGCTTCCTGGTTCATGCCAGCAGTCATTGCAGTGGCGGTGTAGCCAGGAGCAACAGCGTTAACACGAATCTGTGAACCAAGTTTGCGGCGCATCAGCTCAGCGGTAAGAACCTTGGGGAATACCGACATGGCTGCCTTGGTGGAAGAGTAGTTGATCTGTCCAGCAGTTCCCAGTGAACCGGTAGAAGAAATGGTGATAACACAACCGGTGCACTTGTTGATGATCATCTGCTCCATGCAGTCACGAGCAGTCAGGAAAGTACCGGTCAGGTTGATGTCGATAACACGCTGCCACTTGTCCAAAGGCATTTTCTTGGCCTTGGTCGGGTCGTTGCGGTCCGGCTGAACCATCATGCTGTCAGCAATAACGCCGGCGCAAGGTGCAACCAGGTTGATTTTGCCGAACTTGTCGATAGCGGTTTTTGCCAGCTTTTCGGTGTCAGCTTCCTGGGTAACGTTTATCTTAACGCACTCACAGTTGTCAGCACCCAGCTCGCTGGTGATGCTGCCGAAATCGGCGTCATTAAAATCCCCGATGACTACCTTTCCGCCCTGCTTGACCCACTCTTTTGCCAAAGCGAGTCCGATACCACTTGCACCGCCGGTAATTACGGCTACATTGTCTTTGATCCCTAACATTTTTTCTCCTCTTTTGCCATCAGGCTGCTTCCCGAGAGAGGCTCATGATGACAATAGTTGTTTGGCGTGATTGTAAATGCTGGCTTTTTTGCTGTCAATAGCATGAGCATGGTCTTACCTTGCCGACCAAAAAGTCTGGAAGGGTAGAAAGATTGCAGTGTTGACCTCCGGCAGGTGATTGCTGTCCAGGATTTCGGTAAACCAGACGTACTTCGTGTCAGGCTTGATTATGCCTCGGGGAATCTCCAGTTCAGACATCATTAGCCCCGCATCCCCCCGCATGTAGAAAGCGTTGTTCCAATAGAGTATGTTTTCATAAAAAGGCTCATTGGGGATGAAGTGTTTTAGTCTGGTGACGGCATAGTATTGGCCGCCCTGCGGCATGGACCATTTAAGTCTTGTTGGCTCGTTAAAGTCTATGGCTGTTTCTCCAACGGGTTGGAATTCCTTATTCATTGAAAGGTATTTTTCTACGATGGATAAATCACTTGCAAGCACTTTGCTTTTGGAGCTCACCTGGCCGTTCTTGTAAACCACCTCAAGCCGGTATTCACCATTCTCCAGAAATCCGCGGGTGTCATAGGCTTGATACATGATATAATTGCCCAGGTCAGATGAATGGCCGTTAAGGGTCTGCCTGGAATATGGCTGCAGGGAAAATTCAAGCTGATAATTATTGGGGCCGTAGGCGCGCATTGATTCTATCGAATCAATATCCGGAATATCAGGTCTAAAAACTATCAGAAACTTGGCCGTTTCAGGCTGTTTAAGAACCGTCTCGGGTTCCATCTCGCGGATTTGTTCAATATTGTCCCAGTAGGTATTGCAGACAACTATTTCGGATATTTCCGGGTAGATTTTTTCCGGGATTTGTTTTTCCGTTGTTACCTGATCACTGTTGTTTCCGCAGTTGCTTAGACCAAGAAGGATGATGGAAGCTAGTGCCTTATAAATCTTCATTTTTTTTCTCCTTGAATATTATGCTTTTAGCAGTGAAAAGGTTTCCAACAGGGCCTGCTTGATCGGCCTGTTTTTGTATGCCAAATCCTGCTCTGATTTGGACAAATCTATGGAAAGATCAGACATATAATATCTTTTAACGTCATCAACCGAAAGCAGGGGAGCTGTTTGGCTGGTTTTGCTGACAGCTTCTTGCGCAATGGCGAATTCCATTAGCCGCTCTCTGGTTATGGTCGGTGGTATTTGTATTGCCGGATTAAAATCCTTGGCAATGGCGAATATTTCGCTGGTAGTTATTGCTTTTGAGTTTCCCAGAATATAACGCTGACCGCTTGTCCCTTTGCGGGCAGCGGCAAGCGCCCCTTTGGCTACATCTTCGGATTGTACATAGTTAAAAGTGAAGCAGGGATCGACCATGGCATTGCCGTTGATTATTCCGGCCAGGTACCGCATGGTGGGCGTAAGATGTCCGTAACAGTGCGGTCCTATGATGGCCGATGGCAATACACTGACCAAATCCAGTTTATTGCCTTTGGCAATCTCCAGGGCGATTTGCTCTGACTTGGTTTTTGAAACAGCGTATGGATTGCCAGCTTCGGTATTCCATGTTGTCTCGCATAATGGCACAGTATTGTAGTCGAGGGCTGCAATGCTGCTAACATAGACGATGCGGCAGTCTTTTATCTCCGGCTGCAACAGCAGGTTCTGGGTAATGTCAATGTTGGCCTGAATGATTTCCTTTTGAGGGTCGGCTGCCCAATGCTTGAAAACGGCCGCGCACTGGAAGACCGTGTCGACACCTTCCAGGGCAGGCCCGATTGTTTCCGGCTTTAGCAAATCCAGCTCAAGCAGTTCGACATCAAGCCCCTGAAAAGCGATGTTGTTGGCGGTGTTTCTGACGCCGGCTCTGACGGTGTAGCCTTCTTCCAATAAAAGCCGAACAATGTTGTTTCCAAGGTGCCCGTTGGCACCGGTAACCAAGATTTTCTTTTTCATCCCTTCCTCCTGAACTAATAATGCCCTAATGATTGTTTTTAATGTTGGTTCAGATTGCGGAAAATATGACGGAAGATGCCTAGAAGTTATCTCTGCTTGCTATTGATTTGGCTTTTTTATAGCAGTTGTACCAGCAGGGAATGCAGTAGTTGTTGATCCAGCGGCTTGGTAAGGAAAAAATCCATTTTGGCTTCCATGCATTTTTCGCGGGTTTCCTGAAAGGCATCGGCGGTCAGGGCAATAATGATGCTGCGCTTTGTGCTGGACTCAAGCTTGCGTATGCTTTGGGTGGCTTCAAAGCCGTTCATTTCCGGCATGTGCAGGTCCATAAAAACCAGCTGTGGTCGGTGTTCCTTGAATATTTCCAAAGCCTCTTTCCCATTGGTGGCCTTGAAAATTTTGGCATTGGGGCAAGTAGTTAATAAAAGTGTTTCCAGTAAACGCATGCTTGTGCGGTCATCATCGGCGGCCAGGATGCGTACTGGTTTTTGCAAAACCGTGCCTCCTTCACTTTGCCTGATTCCCCTTTGCTTGCCGCTCATATCAGAATGCTCAATAATGCAGTCCAGGCATTCAGCTGGCATGCTAAACGCAAAAGTGCTTCCCTCACCCGGACTGCTTTTTACAGTCAGGTATCCGCCGGCGCGTTCAATCAGCGATTTGGCAATTGTAAGACCCAGGCCAGTTCCTCCTGCCTTGCGTGATATGCTGCTGTCGGCTTGGAAGAATGGTTCGAAAACCTGTGGAAGTTGGTCAGCAGCAATGCCTATTCCTGTGTCTTCGACGGCAAATTGTAGAAAGGTTTGCCCATCAACGGGTTTGGCCATGCTCGCCAATAGTGAAACCTGCCCCTGTTCGGTGAACTTGACTGCATTTATGAGCAGGTTGGTCAGGACATGCTTGAGAATTTGCGGGTCTATCAAGGCAGTGGCCGGCATGGCCTCATCGCTCTTGAGTGACAAGAGCAGGCCTTTTTGTTTGGCAGGGAATCTTACGATTTGAAGGCAGTGATTAAGCAGTTCAAATAGATCAGTGCATTCCGGCCTAATCTCGAATTGGTTTGATTCAATACGTGATTGTTCAAGTATTGAGCTTATTACCTCCAGCAGGACATCGGCCGAGGAGTTAATACTCTCCAAAAAATCGCTTTGCTGAGGGGCCAGCGGGGTATTACGCAAGAGCCGGCTAAAACCGATTATGCCGTTTAATGGGGTGCGGATTTCATGACTCATGGTGGCCAGAAAGCGGCTTTTGGCCTTGTTGGCAGCCTCGGCCTGGGTTCGTGATCTCTGAAGTTCGTTCTGGTAACGGCGCCGTTCGGTTATGTCCACAATAATCGAGTCCAGGCTCAGGGCATCATCATGATTGCCGTTTTCCGCCTGTCCGTATACTGCCTGCCCACGTTCCAATACCCAGCGTATGCTGCCGTCTTTATGCTGCAGGCGGTATTCGATTTCCCAGGCTTGTTTATTTCTTACGGCCTTGAATACCCTTAGCAGGGCTTCTTCCCTGTCCTGAGCAATAATCATGTGGGAATAGGCTGGGGGTTGCTTGGCCAGTAACTCGGCACTGCTGTAGCCGGTAATTTTTTCCACGTAGGACCCAATGAACAGGATGGAGCGGTAGGCATCGTGACGGCAGCGCAGGGTAATCCCTGGAATATTGGCAACCAGGGCGGCATATTGTTCCTTGCTGCGGCGCTCGGTATTTAGTGCTGCCTGTACCGAGCTTTGGGCCCTGGAAAGCTGGTGGCGTACAAGCATAAAAAGCAGGCCCATGCCCAGGGCAATGGCCAGAACCACCGCCGTATAGCGCCGCCATGAGTAAAACGCCCGGTCCTGGCTGACGGCCACCTGCAGGTATAGGGGGTAGTTTGTTAGACAATGGAAGCTGCCCATGCGCCTGGTGCCATTAGTGCTGGCGGTGTATTGCAAATATCCAAATTGCTCACCGGCCTCAATCCGCTGGCGGATCGGGTTTTCCGGCGGCAGGGCCTGGTTAAAGTCGGCCTCTTTGTAACGGGGAAATCTCGCGATCAGCTTGAAGTTATCGCTGCGGCGCAGCAAGGCCACCCCATCCTGGCCCGGCTGGGCTGATTCGATAAGGGCTTCTATTTTGTCCATGTGGATAACAGCGGTAGTAACCCCCAGCAGCTTTTTGTTTTCATCGCGCATGGCATACAGCAGGACCATGCTGCGGCGGCCATTGCTGGTGCGAGCGTTTAGCACTGGTGACAGGTTGAATGTTACATCCGGATTGTTCTGCAGGTACTGGAAGTGGGGCCGGTCAGCCACGCTGACCTGACCTTGTATTGTATTCGGCCCGCGGGAGGAATGGGTTAATATTCCCTCGGCATTAAAAATGTTGATCTGGTCAACGTTGGCAAAGCTCTGGGCCAGGGTACCAAGTCGGTCGTCGACCTGCCCATCCGGTATCCGTATAAGAATTCCCTGGACTGAGTGCAAAACAGCACTTACGTTATCAAATTCGTTTTGTATTCGTTGGGACAGGATTCTGGTAACGTTTTGGGTTGATTCTAGGGTTCGCTGCATGGTGTTGCGGTATTCCAGCCAAACCGTACTGGCCAGCATTATGTAGACAGCTATTAGAATTAGCTCAATGCGGAATAAATTTTTACCCATACCGATAACATTATTATCCGTATGGGCAAAATTATCAAATTTATTCTACCAACATGTTAGAAGCTGTATTTCAGTTCAATATAGATGTTGTCATCATCAATTACGTCGGCAGAAGAGAAGGTGCCCAGCTCGCGGTCGCTGTCGTCTTCTTCCAGAAAGGAACCGTAAAAGCTGCTTCCAACTTTCAGATTCCAGGCATCGGCCATGTTCCAGCTGACTGCGGCGGTGGTCAGCCAGTCGCGGGCGGCTGTTTCGCCCAAGAACATGATCTCGGGCTCTATGGTTTCGTTCATGAATTTACCGGCCAGGCGGATGGTAAAGGCGTTCTCGAAGGGATAGGCCTGCCCATCGTACTGGCGGATGCGCTCGGCCAGCATCTCGTCATCTGTATCCTCGTAATCAGCTGGTGCCGTGTGATTAAGGATGATGCGCGGGGCCCAGGCGGTAGAGGCGGTGATCATCCCGTTCAGGAAGCTGCGTGAAACCTGAACGACCCCTGTGATCGACGGGTTTTTGACAGCCGGATCGGTGCCGTCCCGGTCGCTGGTGATGGTGCCTGCCCATTCGGTTCGCAGGTCCCAGCCGCCGGTAAGCAGGGCCGCATCAAAGCCTATCTGATGGATGCGATTATGCACCGGTGTCATGGTGATGTTGACAGCTGTTGGGAAGGGGATGAAGGTGCTTTCTACCGTGAAATCTGGATAGCGGTCCAGGCCGGTAAAATAGCTGGCTGACAACGAAAGGTTGCCCAGGTAGAACAGACCACGGATTCCACCTTCGACGTTTTCGGCGGCGATTTCGGGAAAATCATCATCAAGAATCTCGATATTCGTTGTTACAAAACCTGGAATGCTCAGTTCCATCGCGATGGACGGCAGCTCTGCCGGGATGGATATTGGCAAAAATACACCCTGAACCGTTCCCAGGTTGTTGGGCAGGTTGTAGGTCATGTTGATTGCCGGGCTGCTGATCTTCTGTTCGTCCAGGGTCGAGGCAAAGCGGGTGCCGATGCGGCGGGCGTTAAGCACATCGGTGGGGTTATTGCCGTCAGCCTGTCCCCAGGCCATGATCTGCTTGCCGATACGGATGTCCATATCGCCCACAGGAAAATCTACCCAGGCCTCTTTCAATTCAAGAATGCCAAGCAGGCGTTCGTTGCCGGTTGCCTGGTAGCTTACCAAGGGAGCCGTGAAGGCATGATCCCAGTCGGTATCATCTGCAATGCCGGCCAGATTGGTATAGCCGTAGATGGAAAGATAGACCCACAGGTAATCAAAGGCGTAGCCATCCAGATTAAACACCCCGCGGATGCCGGTGTACGGTAGTTCCTCGCCACTCCAGGGCATGACCTGCGCGGTTGCGCTGACGCTACCGGATGGATAAACCTCCAGCGGGGGCGCTTCCTGGGCGGCCAGAAAGGCCGCCGGTAAGAACGCTGCTATCAAGGCAATCGCCAATAATCTTGTTCTCTGCATTATCGCCCCCTTTCCAGAAAGCGCAGGGTGAAAAATCGCTCGTTGATGGACGAAAGGATATCGGTTTGTTTGAAGGCCCAGATGGTCTTGCCGCCGCTTTCCAGATTTGACATTTCCATGCGCTCGAACTGCCAGTATTTTCCGTCTACCAGGTGCTGTCCGTATACAACCAGGCGCTTCACCTGCTTGCCGTCGGCATCATAATACTCAGACTTGCGGGATGTCGCGTTTTCCTGATGGATCCAGCGTACCACCTTGCTGTAGCCATAGTTGCGTACTACATCGTCGTCTTTGGCGGTGAACTCCACAATAACATAGGCCTCGCCGTCGATTGTATCTTCGCCGATGATGCTGGTGTTGAAGTCGCTGCGGTCCAGTGATCCGATGTCAGCATATGTAAAGTCTGACCCCAGAAAGGCGCCGGTCTTGGACTCGCCGCCGGACGTACCGATTGTGCGGACCCTGCGCAGGGCCGGGATAAAGATGTACTGCTCATCATCCTTGGACTCATCCTTGTAA
>CAZDYA010000037.1:0-9619 GCA_964509515.1 uncultured Spirochaeta sp. | reverse complement strand
TCCCGGCGCCCTTGGTGATATTATCCAGAATGTTATACATCTTGCGCCCGCCAATACGGCATGGGGTACATTTACCGCAGGATTCCTCGACCGAGAAGTCCAGGTAGAACTTGGTGACATCAACGATACAATCATCTTCGTCCATGATAATCATACCGCCGGAACCCATCATGGAGCCAAGCTTGACCAGGTTGTCAAAATCAATTGGCGTGTCCAGATGTTCAGCGGTG
Organism: uncultured Spirochaeta sp.; assembly: GCA_964509515.1. GTDB lineage: Bacteria > Spirochaetota > Spirochaetia > DSM-27196 > DSM-8902 > Spirochaeta_B. The sequence goes on along the minus strand of CAZDYA010000037.1, from coordinate 9,389 downwards.
ATAACACCGCCGGAAGGGCCCCCGGTCTGAACGGCCTTGAATTTTTTGCCGTTCGGTATTCCGCCACCGATGTCATAAACGATTTCCCGCAGGGTGGTTCCCATCGGAACCTCGACCAGGCCGGAATTGTTAATCTTGCCGGTCAGGGCGAAAACCTTGGTACCCTTGGAGGTCTCGGTTCCAATCTGGGCAAACCAGTCGCCGCCGCGATGCATGATCATTGGAATGCTGGCCCAGGTCTCAACATTGTTGATAACGGTTGGTGCGTTCCAAAGGCCTTTGACGGCCGGGAACGGCGGTCTGGGCTTCGGCATGCCGCGCTCACCCTCAATAGAGGCAAGCAGGGCAGTTTCCTCGCCACAGACAAAGGCCCCTGCTCCTAGTCTTATTTCTATATCGAAACTGAAATCAGAGCCCAGGATGTTGTCACCCAAGAGGCCGTGCTCTCTGGCCTGGTCCATTGCCAGTTTAAGGCGGTTGATGGCCAACGGGTATTCAGCCCGAATGTAGATGTAGCCCATGCTGGCGTTACAGGTGCGGCCGGCGATGGTCATGGCCTCAATTACGGAATGGGGATCGCCTTCCAGTACTGAGCGGTCCATGTAGGCACCGGGGTCGCCTTCGTCGGCGTTACATACAACAAATACTTCTTCGGCCTTATCAACGACCTGCTTGGTGAAATTCCATTTCATCCAGGTAGGGAAGCCGGCGCCGCCGCGTCCACGCAGCCCGGATTTCTTCAGTTCGTTGATAACATCATCGGGTGTCATCTCGAATAGAACCTTTTCCAGACCAGCGTACCCGTCACGGGCTATGTACTCGGTAATATCTTCCGGGTTGATAACCCCGCAGTTGCGCAAAACGATGCGAACCTGCTTTTGGTAAAAGCGGATATCGTCTTCGGTCTCCAGGTGCTTTTTGCGCTCTTCATCGCGGAGCATCAGTCTGCTGACTTGTCTGCCCTTGATGATGTGTTCGTCGATTATTTCTGCTGCGTCGGAGGGTTCAACCTCTACATAGAATGATTCATCTGGCAGGATTTTGACGATGGGGCCTTTTTCGCAAAAGCCAAAACAGCCGGTTTTAACAATCTGAACATCCTGGCTGACTCCGCGGTCTTCTGCGATGCGCTTTAATTCCTTGTAAATATCGCTTGATTTGCTTGATTCGCAGCCGGTTCCGCCGCATACCAGGCAGTAATTTTTGTATGCCATTGATTACTCCTTTATCATGTCCGGTGCCGGCCGGTCGTACACGTGATTGTTTACCAGTGACTTGTTCTGGATGTGGCGTTCGATGATTTGATCAACAACCTCGGGGGTAACACGGCCATAAATGGTGTCGGGCATTCCGTTCATTTTGATTTCAACGGTTGGCTCGGCGTAATCCAATCCCAACGAACCGGTTTGTCGAACTACGGCGTTGCTTATGCCGAGTTCATTCAGTTTGTTGATGAATTCTTCCAGGCTGGCCTTGGCGCCGGCAGCAATGCCGCTGGTGCCCATCCCTACAATTATTTCGATTGCCTTTTCGTCTACCTTGCGCCGGTTCATTTCCAGTTTTTTGGTTTCGCGTAAGGCACGCAGTTCTTCAAGACTCATTCGTCCCATTTATTCCTTCTCCTTTTATCCAGTCTTCCTGAGACTGAATGAATTTCCTTAGCATTGTTTGGCTTGCCAGGCTATCCAGTTCGCCCAGAACTTCGATCAGTTCAGAGCGTTTGATGGAGTAGCTGGCCTCCTGCATGGTGTCCGGATCGCAATATGATCTAAAAACCATGATTTCAATGTCCGGCCTGTAATTAAGTAGGCTACACACCGTGCTGGTGACATCCCCCATTGGGGGGGTATCAATATGTGAAAGCGGAAAAACCGCCTGCACTGTTGTTCCATGTCCCGGGCTTGATTCGATCTTGAATTCACCCTGGACAGTTTCAATTGCCTGTATCAGCATGGGCAAGCCCAGTCCGATTTGTCGTCCTGGATGATTAAGCTGATCCGAGACAAAGGGATCGCAGGCAAGTTTTTGCTCGGCCTCTGTCATGCCGCGCCCGTTGTCCTGCACCAAAAAGTGCAGTTTCGTTGCCTGTTCTTCGATCTTCAGTTTTACCAGAGCAGCCCCGCTATGCAGTGCGTTGTGACTGATATCCAGTATGCAGTCGCAAAGGCTCCAGTACACCGCTATTCCTTTCTATTTACCCCGGAACTGTGCCAGGATCCCCGGCAGCTGTTCCTTGGTAACCTTGCCGAATACCTCTTCGCCGACGGTTAATACCGGAGCCAGTCCGCAGCAGCCTACGCAGCGTACGGCCTCTACTGAAAATTCGCCGTCCTCTGTGCGTTGGTTAACGCCTGCGCCAAGCAGTGTTTCCAACTCGTCGATAATATCCTGACCGCCTTTAAGATAGCAGGCAGTTCCCATGCAGACTGACAAGGTATGCCGTCCCGGTTTTTCAAGCTTGAAATAATGATAAAAGGTAAGTACACCGTAAATTTTGGCCAATGGAACGTCCATATAGCGGCTTAGTTCGATAGCCGCCTGGCGTGGAACATAGCCGTGTTCCTGCTGAATGCGGTGCAGGATCATTATCAGGTTGCCGCGCTTTTCTTTCCATGTGTCGATGAACTCAATCAAGGCATCAGAAAAATGATACTCTTGTTGGGTGCCGGTATCAGTCTGTGTCACAAATAACTCCCGAATAAAACGAATTAGGATGATTTATCCTTGCAGGCGAGGTTAACATTTTTGGGCAGCTTAATCAATAAAAAATTATCTAATTAGCCCTACCTAACTTTGTATTCACTGGATATTTTATTGAATATTTCCTGCCGTTGCTCAGGAAGAAGGCCATGCAATTCGCTGTCCATGGCAATTTTTTTATCCTGTTGGGCATCAAGCATGATTATGCGATCGGCAACCTTGATAGCTTCGCCGGGATCATGCGTGACCCAGAGGATGGTGGGTTTAAAAAGGCGCTGCAAGGCAATGACACCGTTCATAAGATCAGCCCGAATGCTTCGATCCTGGTTGGCAAATGGTTCATCCAGGCATATCAGGCCAGCCGGGTTAAGGAAGCATCTGGCCAGGTTGACCCTTTGCTGCATTCCTCCGCTTAATTGATCAGGGAAATGTTGTGGGAAAGGGACATGTACCAGATCGAGCATCTCGCTGGCAAGTTCCTGCTTGTCTCTGTGCTTGCCCTTGAGTGGAAGATTAATGTTGCGCTTTATATTCATCCATGGCAGCAGGCGTGAGTCCTGAAAAACCACGCTGGCGCCCAAGCTGTGCTGCTCGATTGTTTTGGTTTTGTTGTTTTCGGATGCCCAGAAATTGATACGTCCGGATTGGGGATGCAATAAGCCAGCAGCCAAACGCAGCAGGGTAGTCTTGCCGCAGCCGCTAGGGCCAAAAATAACGTTGATGGTTCCAGGCTGGATAGTAAGGTTAAGATCAGCGAATACATTGCCGCTGGCATGTGAAAAGGAAAGCGATGAAAAGCTTATTCCGATGGGAGCGGGCCATTCACTGTTTAGGCAGGCCAGACCAGCCAGGGTTGGCAGCGGATGCTGGTCCTGTGTGGCCGCGGCAGGTGGAAACTTGGCGCTTTCGTGCATGGCGGCCTGGGCGATTTCTTTTGCCAGCCGGGGATGCGGGCGGTACAGGCGCAGGATTCTTTGCTGCAGCCAATGCAGCAATGAGTCAAGGATGCTTGCCGTGACCACGGCGATCAGGGTCCAGGCGAAGATGCTGCTGGTGTCAATGAACATCTTGGCGGTGAACAGTTCGGTGCCGATGGCCTTTAAGGGCTGGCTTAGCACTTCGGCCGCAATGGTAGCTTTCCAACTCATGCCGACGGCGCCGATAATCGCAGAAATCAGCACAGGCAGGCTACCCGGAAATAGTATTCGGGATATCATCTTGTAGGCAGGCAGGTCGAAGGCATATCCCAGCTCGATATAGCGGTAATCGATGGCCAGTAAGCCGTCCAAAACTCCCTGGTACATTAGGGGAAAGGCTACAAGAAAGCCGACCAGAATGCTGACGGTTTCCAGTGGAACCCAGATCAGGGCGATCAGAATTGCAGCAATCACCGGTATCGAGCGAATGGCACTGATGATTGGCCGCAGCAGGTGACGCAGGGCTTGGCTTTGGAAGGCCAGGCCGCCGGCTAATCCACCCGCGATACTGGCGACAGTAAATGCCTGAGTCCAGCGCAAGATCGACCAGCCGATAGCTTGCAGGCCGCTTTTTGACAGCACCAGGTAGGCGGTTTGTTTGAGTACCATCAAGGGTCCGGGTAGTAGCACTGGTTTGTCCAGCAAGGCGGCTGCCAGTGCCCAGGTTATGATACAGGCCAAACCGCCCAGCCAGCGAAAAAGACGGCGCTGGGCAGCCGATGAAGCTAACGGGGATCTTACTGGCATGCTGATTCGTTGCAGCTGCTTAGCAGGTAAAAGTCCGAGGCGGGCACGGAGCCCCCGATGCTGGCAGGGAACGATCGGTGTAAAGCGTTCAAATATTGGTCGACAGCCTTGGTGGATTCGCGGGCATCTATCCAGGTCAGGTTTAACCGGGGAAAGGAAGCGATTATCATCTGGGGTGTCAGCCCAATGGCCTCGGCGCCAGATTCGGCCGCAAGACCAAGGTTTTCGCTCAGCCACTGGTAGGCGGCCGGCATATCAGCCAGCCATGCAGCCGCAGCTTTGGGGTGGTTCTCCAGGAATTCGCGCCTGATTACCACGGCGGTCATGGGGAAGTAGTCTTGCTGGAAATACCGCTGGTAGGCGCTTTGCAGAGAGAACGCAAGCTTCAAGTCAGGATTGCCGGCGAGAACCCTGGTGACAAAGGGTTCTGGCAGCACCGCCAGATCAATGTTGCCGGCGATCATTTTTTGTGCCAATTCGGTTTGATCTGCAAGGTATTCGATGAAAAAATCAACCCCTGGTTCCATGTTTGCCTGCTCTGCCAGAACGCGGGTCAGGACATCGGGGGTGGCCCCGCGTCCAAAGGTATGCAGGGTTTGGCCGCTGAGCCGGGCCATTTCTTCTGTGCCCTCGTACGACAGCAGGACCGGGTGTCCTTGCTTGGCAATAACGTAGAGCATGCCTGTGCCACTGATTCCCGCCAGTAGAATCCCTGGGTCACGGTGATGCAGGATGGAAGCCAGATTAACCGGGACGGCCGCCGCATCCAGGTTGCCAGATATTAACTGACTGACGACCAGGTCCGGGGATGCATAAACCGAGACATTTACCGAGACCAGCTCCCCGGCGCGATCGCTGTCAATAATGTAGGGTGACATGGTGATCGCTGTGGTGCCGCGCATGGCCCCAAATCTCAGAATGGTATTGTCTGATTGTTTTGTCGAGCGGCCGGTGGATTCAGCTTCCGAATTGCCGCGTGCGAAACTCTGCATGGCAGGCAGAATAAAAAGGAGCAACCCTGTTAACAATAGTGAAATGGTAGAAAAACGTTTTGCATTCATTATTCATCGTAGCAAAAACTTGCCGCTAGGAAAAGTGTCGGAAATGCTGATATAATTTTTAAATGAGTAAAAAGACAAAGCGGCTGCTTGATTTATGCAATAGCTTGGGGCTTGTCACTTTCGGTGGAAGTGATGAGCAGATGAATGCCGAGATTTTTCATGTGATGGCCTGTGACCTGATGAGTGATGTGTTGACCGTTGATCATGATGGTTTCTTGTTGATTACTTCGCTGGCTTCGGACCAGGTTGCCAGGACTGCCGATATTGTTGGGGCAGCAGGGATAGTGTTGGTCAACGGAAAAAAACCACAGCCTGCCTTGCAGACCTTGGCAGGTCAGCTGGGGATCCCCTTGCTGGGAACCGATCTTCCCTGTTATGAGTTCTGTTTGGCGCTGGGGCGTGTTTATTCTGAGCCCCGGCAGGCAGAGACATGACCTATAATCAGATTCCCATAAATACCTTAACTGCGCCTTCGGTTGTTCTTGAACTGATTTACCGGCTGAAGATACGGGATGCCATGAGTACCAGCTTGCTGGTGGTTAATCCGCATACCCCCATGAAGGAGATCCAGGCGATCATGAAGCGTAGTTCCATTACCGGGGTTCCGGTAATGGATGGTCGCCGTCTGGCCGGTATGGTTAGCATGGATGATATTCTTGGGGCGCTGGAAAGCGGAAAGATGCATGAGCCGGCTGAATCCCATATGACCCGCCGACTGGTGGTTCTGGAAGACGACATGCCATTGAGTTTTGCCATCAGTTATTTTGGCAAGTATTCGTATGGCCGGTTTCCTGTGGTTGACCGCCAGCGCGATCTGGTAGGCATCATTACCAATCGCGATATCACCAACTCGCTTATCGTCGAAATGAATAAGGAGTTGGAGGATCTGGAGCGGCAAGTATTGTCGCAGAACCCGATTTTGCCTCAGGATACCGTTCACCGGGAATACATTGTTCGAAAATACGATTATCAGAATGCCGGTCGGGCCAGCACAGAGATCAAGAAGCTGTTAGGCGGCAAGGAGATTGATCGCAAGCTGATCAGGCGTATTTCGGTAGCGGCCTATGAGCTGGAAATGAACCAGGTGAATCATAGTGACGGCGGCCGCATGCTGTGCAGTTTTCATGACAATATGGTCGAGATACAGGCTATTGATCGCGGGCCGGGGATTGCAGATGTCGAGCAGGCCTTGACAGAGGGGTATTCGACGGCCAATGACTGGATCAGGAGCCTTGGTTTTGGCGCCGGCATGGGTTTGCCGAATGTCCGCAGGGTCGCCGACGAGTTTGATATCCACTCTGACCTGAAAAACGGGACGACCGTTCGGGCTGTGATTTATTTAGGTAACAGAAATGAATAGTACCGTTGACCTGCCAGGTGTCCTTGCCACTCATATGGACTGCCGCCCTGCCTGGGAACCCTTGCCAGATAAACAGCTCATTTCCGGCTTTACCAGTGATTTGCTGAGTGACGTTATTGCCAACTGTCCCGAGCAGGCTGTGCTGATTACCATACAGGGCCATAAGAATACAGTGGCTGCAGCCAGCCTGGCCGGAGCATCTGCCATTGTAGTTTGCAGCGGGCGCCCTCTGCCGAATGACATGGTCGAAGCGGCGCGTAACGAAGGCCTTGCTTTGTTGTCTGTGCAGGGCAACCAGTTCGAGGTGAGCTGTCTGATAGGAAAGTGGTTGGAAAATGATCTTTAAGGCGGACTTGCATACCCACAGTTGTCTTAGTCCTTGCGGCGATCTTGAAATGTCGCCACGAAGCATGGCGGAAAGGGCTTGCCAGCTGGGAATTCACATGCTGGCCTTGACGGATCATAACACAGCAGCCAATTGCCCGGCCTTTGATTATTGGTGTCGGCAGCTTGGCCTTGTTCCGGTTTTTGGCATAGAGGTTACAACCGTAGAAGAGCTGCATGCCCTGGTTTTGTACGAAAGTCTGGATGAGGTGCAATCCATGGACGACTATTTGCGCCCACTCTACAGATCGGTGCCGAATCAACCCGAGAAGTGGGGTGATCAGGTAATTGTTGACTATCAGGATATGATAGTTGGTCAGATCGAATTGCATTTGACCAGCGGATCAAGCGAGCTCGGCCTGACCGAGTTGGCCGCTTTGGCAGTCAGAACCGGCGGAATCTGCATCCCGGCGCACATCGATCGAGCCAATTCAAGTATAATGAGTCAACTGGGAGCCCTGCCGCCAGGTGAATTTGCCGCTCTGGAAGTAAGCAGAATGCCTGCGCCGTGCGAAACCCATGGTTTGACTTTGATTTGCAGTTCGGATGCGCATTATCTGGATGATCTTGGCCGGCGGACTATTTCGCTTGAAGGTGATGCCGTTGATTTTTTTGCCCTGCGCCGCGCATTGGAAGCAGGCTTTGTTAATTGTCATATTTGAGCTTTTTGTTAAAAATATCAAAAAACTATGTTTCTCTTGACGGTCCATGAATTCAAACTGATAATGTAAACATAATCAATTATGCAGGGAGGGTGATATGTCTGCCGTAAGTAGTGAACTGATATCGGGAAGAAAAACATTCTTTGTTGCCCCCGAATTGACTATCTTACCAGAGGAATCACTCAAATTCTTTTATCAGCTGGGTTATGAAACCCACTGCCTGAACGATGATTTTATTTTGCCGCTACGTGATAAGGTGAAATTGCTGGCTGAAATGTTTCCCGAGCTGATTTTGTTTTTTAATGTTGATCGCAGGGTTTCCGGGATTAGCTGGCCCAAATTTATAGAAGAAATTCAGCACGAGTATGGTGACCGCGCAGTGATCGGGGTGCAATATAACAAACGCAGCGATATAAACGAGATTCGCGATATTGAGCGGCGGTATCTGTTTGACATAGGTATTTCCGGCGGTTGTGTTCCGATTGAATACCAGAAATCCAGGAATCTCGATTTGTTGACCAAGGTGCTGGCAGCCAACCAGGCCAATGGCCGCCGCAGGCATCTGCGGGCCGTCTGCAATGAGGCTTGCAAGCTGACGATTAGCCATCGTGGCCGCACCTGGAAGGGGCATTTGCGGGACGTAAGCGTTAGCCATTTTTCGGTTACCTTTACCGGTGAAATACCGGATATTCCTTTGTACGAAAAAATAGAAAAAATACAGCTTTTCTTACGCGGTGTCATGTGCAATGTTACCGGCGTCCTGTGCCTGAAGCGAGTTGTTGGCAGGGATAATATCCATGTTTTTGTTTTTCGAACTGCCAGCGATCGCGAGGGGCTCGATCCCGAGCAGCTGGAACGGGTAAATAACTACGTTTATTCAACCTGCAATGAGAAGGTTAGCAATCTATTGAGGGATGGCTTTACGGCAGCCCGCAACGGACTTGTTGTGCCAGGAAAAACGGAGTTGGCAGGCTAATCGTTCTTTATTATGCTTTTTATTTCGTTGTCAATAATAAAAAGTAGCAATTCCAGGTTTTCACCGGTTTCGTGATGGAGGTTATGATGTGCCTCGCTAATCAGATACCAGTTGGCATTGGTAAAGCGTGCTTGCAGGTATTCCATATTGTATTCCCAGTCCAACACACGGTCTGAACTGCCCTGGATGACGGCTGTCTTGGCATCTGTTTTGCCGTATGCCTGGTTTCTTTCATCCCAGCGGAGTAAGGCTCTGACCCAGTCCAGATTACTGTATTGAACCCTTAAGGGATCTATCCTGGCCATCTTTAAATAGTAGGGGTTGGTTGTTCCGCTGGTGGGTGTGCTCCATATATTACTGACAGGTAGTGGCTGAGTCAGCACGGCGCCAATTCGGGAAAGGTTCCATAAGGTGCTGCGTACCAGTGGCGCCAGTAGAATGGATAATTCAGGCTGTCGCTGGAAATCCTGCTCTTGTTGCTGGTATAAATATTCGATAATGGCAGAGCCGCCGGTGCTGTGC
>CAZDYA010000036.1:0-9743 GCA_964509515.1 uncultured Spirochaeta sp. | reverse complement strand
GCTTTGGTGGCCGAATTGTTGGCGGCCGCAAGGCCTTTGGTTTGCAAGAGATCGTTTTCCAATGACCAAAAGGCCTTCTGCAGTTCGGTATTGGCTTGATTCTGCTGCCATGCCATAAAGGCGCCGCCGGCTGCCAGGATCGATGCAACAACAGCGATAATATAAATGGATGAAGATTTTACTGCTATCCGCATATGCTACAGTGTAGAAGTTATTATCAAGTGGTGCAATGTAGTTTTGTTGACAGCGGATAGTATTTTTCATATTCTCAGAACTCGCAATATGGAGGAAAACGTATGAAGCACTTGTTGGAAAATGATCCGGAACTGGGGAAGGCTATCAGGGATGAAGAGGATCGCCAGAAATACAAACTGGAGTTGATTGCATCAGAAAATTATACCAGCCAGTCTGTTTTGGAGGCTGCCGGCACAGTGCTCACCAATAAATATGCTGAAGGATACCCCGGGAAGCGCTATTACGGGGGGTGTGAATGCGTTGACGTCGCTGAAAACCTGGCAATTGAACGGGCAATGAAGCTTTTTTCGGCAGACCATGCCAATGTTCAGCCGCACTCAGGCAGCAATGCCAATATGGCCGTGTATATGACCTTGCTTCAGCCCGGTGATACCATTATGGGAATGGACCTGGCCCACGGTGGCCATTTGACCCATGGTGCACCGGTCAGCTTTTCGGGCAAGATTTACCGCGCTGTCAGTTACGGGGTTAATCGCGAAACCGAAACCCTGGATTACGATGAGCTGGCGGCGATTGCCCGCAAGGAGCGTCCCAAGCTGATTGTTGCAGGCGCATCTGCGTATCCCAGAACCCTTGATTTCGCCCGCTTTGCCGAGATTGCGCGCGAGGTTGGCGCCTACTTTATGACCGATATGGCTCACATTGCAGGGCTTGTGGCTGCCGGGGTTCATCCATCTCCTTTAAAGCACTCTGATTTTGTAACTACAACTACGCATAAAACCCTGCGTGGTCCCCGCGGTGGAATGGTGCTGATTGGTAATGACCGCGAGAATGACATGGGCGTGGTTGCCCCCAAGAGCGGACGTACCAAGCGCTTTTCCGAGTTGCTGGATTCTACCGTTATGCCCGGGACTCAGGGCGGTCCATTAATGCACATTATCGCAGGCAAGGCGGCGGCCTTCCGTGAAGCATTGCAACCTCAGTTCGTTGAGTATCAGCAGCAGGTCGTGAAGAATGCAGCGGTGCTCTCTCAGGCGCTGGTTGATGGCGGTTTGCGCCTGGTATCAGGTGGGACAGACAATCATTTGATGCTGCTTGACCTGACAGCTATGGATATGAGCGGTCGGGATGCCGAAAAGATGCTGGATGCCGCCGGAATAACGGTGAATAAAAACGGCATTCCTTATGATACTCGCAGCCCGCTGGTAACCAGTGGTATCAGGGTTGGGACCCCTGCCGTTACTACCCGTGGAATGAAAGAGCCTGAAATGCGGCTTATTGCCGATTTTATCCTGCAGGCCTTGGCCACTCGCGGCGATGAGGCCAAACTTAAGGCAATAAAACAGCAAGTACGCGAATTCTGTGCGGAATTCCCATTGTTTGCTGTTTAATTATGAAATATACTTAGAGACGCATGGGTAGCCCACTTCAGCTGTCGATAGTTAATTTTCCTCAGAACGCCTACATCATTGTGGAAGGCAAGGCCGATGCCAATTGCTTTTACATTATCAGGTCGGGGAAGGTGGCTGTCAGCAAAGAGGTTGAGGTGGTTCAGGAAGAGGGCGGTAACGTTCTTGGCCCTGGAGATTTTTTCGGGGTTGTATCCACAATGTCGGCGCATAGCCAGATCGAAACCGCCAGGTCATTGACCGAGGTTTCCCTGATTGCGGTGCGTCGTGATCAGTATTCCATGTTGATAGAAAAAAATACCCCGGTTGCGATGAAAATCATCGAAGGCTTTTCTCGTCGCATGCGCTACCTGGATGAAGCGTTGGCCCAGCGAACGTATAACTCGGCTGCCGAAGCCAGCCGCGACCATCTTTTCTATATTGGCGAGTATTATCTTAAACAGAATCAATATAACCTGGCATATTACGCCTATTATCAATATCTGCGCTTGGTTCCTAATGGAGCTGATGCGGCCAAGGCCAAGGAAAGGCTGGAAAAAATCAAGCCCTATGCCAATCCTGCCCATCTGGAAACCGATGAGCAACAGTTCAACCGCGAGTATCCCAAGGATACCATGATCTTTGCTGAATCAATGCCCGGGCGCGAGCTGTATATCATTCAGCGTGGTAGCGTCAAAATTACCAAGGTCATTAACGATAACGAAGTTTTGCTGGCCATGCTTAAGGCTGGGGACATCTTTGGCGAGATGGCCTTGTTGGAGAACAAGCCGCGCTCGGCTTCGGCCATCGCCCATGAGGATGCAGTTCTGCTGGCGGTCAACAAGGAAAACTTTGGCCGCATGGTCACTTCGCAGCCGCAGATCGTAGCCCGCTTGACAACCCTCTTGTCAGAGCGTATCTGGCTGATCTACAAGAGCCTCGCCAATACCCTGATCAAGAATCCTGTTGGCCGCATGTACGATGCCTTGTTGAATCAACTGGAAAAAGATCATGCCCGTATAGCCCAGGGTGTAAGCTATACCTTTGATTTCGGCCCCAAAGAGCTTATGAAGATGGTTGGCCTTTCGAATGAGACCGGCCAAACCCACTTGCGTGAATTTATGCAAGATAAGCGCTTTCGTATTGTTGATAATCGGCTACTGTGTTCGGATGTGATGGAACTGGAGAAACAGGCGAAGTATTATCGCAAGATGGAACGCATCAACCGCGCCAGACAAGAACGCGCCAACGCCTAAATCAATGTCCTCACCTTACAATTTCCCCAATATTTATGCCTGCCAGCATGCCTGTCAGCTGGAAGATATGCCTCTATACCGCTGCCTTGCTCAAAAATATGGCCAACGCTTGCTTGAACTTGGCTGTGGAACCGGTCGGATCACCATTCCGCTGGCACGTGAAGGCTTTTACGTAGACGGTGTTGATAGGGATCCGATGATGCTGAATTGGGCGCGGGAACAGTTGAAAAACGAGACCCCGCAGGTTCAGTCCCGTATCCACTTGCTGGAAATGGATATCACCAGCATGGCGACTGGCAGACAGTATGATCTGGTTTTGTTCCCATATCATTCTGTTGGCCACCTGTCACCAGGGCAGGGTATTTCGGCCCTTGCCTATGCCGTGGCAGATCACATGCTGCCGGATGGGGCTTTTGTGTTATCGGTGCTCCAGCCTGATAGCGATTTGTGCAGTGAAAAGCCGTCTGATCTTCGGCATCTGGAAGAATTTCACGTGCCAGGTCTCGGCATGGTTGATTGCTATGAGACAACTCGGTACGATGCGACTCTGCGGCAATTGCATTTTGATTGGTACTATGATCTGGGCGATGAAGAAATGCTGCATATCAAGAATTGTCTGAATTTGCATTCGGGGCAGGAACTGGAGCAGGCCTTTCGGGCTGCCGGATTACGGCTTGTAGAAACCTGGGGTGATTTTGACGGTTCTGCCTGGAGTAAGGACAGCGGGGAGCTGATACAGTTATATCAGCATATCTTGCCTTGATGCTTTATCCTTGCCGCCGCTTTGCGGTATAGTACCAGCAGATAAATTCAGTCTTCTAGGAGCAGCCAATGGCCTGGTGGAAAAACAGCACCGTGTATCAGATATATCCCCGCAGTTTTGCTGATGGAAATGGCGATGGTGTAGGTGACATTCCCGGTATTATTGAACGCATTCCATATCTTGCTGAGCTCGGCGTGGATGTTGTCTGGTTAAGTCCTGTCTATCGCAGTCCTATGGACGATAACGGTTATGATATTGCTGACTATCAGGATATCCACCCTGAGTATGGTAGCATGAACGATTTTGACCGTATGCTATCGACCTTTCACCAGTATGGAATAAGATTAATCATGGATCTGGTTGTTAATCATAGTTCCGATGAGCACAGCTGGTTTACCATGGCCAGGGAAGGCAAGGAATCTCCCATGCGGGATTTTTATATCTGGCGCGACCCGGCCGCCGACGGCGGACCTCCCAACAACTGGACCAGCTTTTTTGGCGGTTCAGCCTGGGAGCTTGATGAAGCCAGCGGCCAGTACTACCTGCATCTTTTTTCCAAAAAACAGCCTGATTTGAACTGGGAGAATCCAGGCCTGCGGCAACGGATTTACGAGATGATGCGCTGGTGGCTGGACCGCGGGGTTGATGGGTTCCGCATGGATGTGATCAATCTAATCTCCAAGACCCCCGATTTGCCTGACGGCGATGCTTCAGCCGGCCGGTTGATTGGAACGGAGCATTATGTTCATGGACCGCGCTTTCTTGAATATATGGATGAGATGCACGAGCAGGTGTTATCAAAATACGACACTATGACCGTTGGCGAGTTGATACAAGGAACTCCCGACCGGGCAATCGAGCTTACGCGCGAGGATAAACAGCGCTTGAGCATGATTTTTACTTTTGAGCATGTGACCGTCGACTATGGTCCTTTGGGCAAGTACGATGTGATTCCCTTTGAGGTCGAGAAGCTGCGCAAGGTTTTGTACAGCTGGCAGGTGGCCCTCAAGGACGAGGGTTGGAATAGCCTGTATTTGAGTAATCATGATCACCCGCGGCACTTGTCACGTTTTGGCAGCTCCAGGCCGGAATTCCGCGAGAAGGCTGCCAAGCTGTGGGCCATGGTGTTGCATGGGCTGAAGGGTACTCCTTTTATATACCAGGGCGAAGAAATCGGTATGACCAATTTCCCCTTTGCGGATGTTAGTGATTTCCGGGATATCGAGGCCATCAGGGCCTTTGATGAAATGACCGGGAAGTATGGCCTGAGCAAGGAAGAAGCCATGCGACGCTTGTGTATGCATAGCCGTGATAACGCACGGACTCCTATGCAGTGGCAGGCTGATATGCAAGGGGAGTTCCCTCACTCCTGGATTGCGATTAACCCCAACACCAGCGAGATAAATGTACAGCAGCAGTTGGATGATCCAAATTCGGTTTGGGCCCTTTACAAGCGCTTGATTTCCTTGCGTAATGAGCTGCCGGTTTTACAGGGGCATTGGGCCCCGATGTGCGAAGATCAGCCGGGTGTGTTTGCCTATGCGCGCTGGGTAGATGATCAGTTTTTGCTGGTGCTGGCCAATCCTTCTGATGAACCTGCCAGGTTTACAATAGTTCCCGAAGATTTGCCGGAGAGCTGGCTGGAATCGGCAAGAACGGTCAATCCAAGGCTGCTGTTGTCCACCAGATATGATATGCGGGAGCTGCCACGTGCTGTTTTGCATAAGGCTGATATTGAGCTTGATCCCTGGGAAGCAGGCTACCTGCTTTGGGATCGCCGATAATAAGGAGACTGCATGCAAGCCATAGAGTTGGAAAAAGCCTTTGATCCACAGAGTTTCGAAGACAGAATATACGCTGCCTGGATGGAAGCCGGGGCCTTTAAGCCCGCGGATGAGCCGCGTTTTGGCGCCGAAGACAAGCCCTTTGTAGTGGTTATCCCCCCGCCAAACGTTACCGGGGTGCTGCATTTGGGACATGGTTTGAACAACACCCTGCAGGATATCCTGATCCGTTATCACAGGATGGTTGGAAGGCGTACGCTTTGGGTCCCTGGAACCGACCATGCCGGAATTGCCACCCAGAACGTAGTTGAGCGTATGCTCCGCGAACAGGGAACCACCAGAGAAGAACTGGGCCGGGAGGCCTTCCTGAAGAAAACCTGGGAAGTTAAAGAGGATCATCATGCTACCATCAGCCGGCAGCTGCAGAAGATCGGGGCTTCCTGTGATTGGAGCCGCGAGAGATTCACCCTTGATGAGGGATTGAGCAAGGCTGTTGCCGAGGTTTTTGTCCGGCTCTACAAGGAAGGGATGATTTACCGGGGGACTTACCTGGTTAACTGGTCTAGCGGGTTGCAGACCGCCCTTTCCGATGACGAGGTTGAATACCGCGAGGTTAATGGTAAATTGTATCATTTGATATATCCATTGCCGGATGGCAGCTCTGTAACGGTGGCCACTACCCGGCCGGAGACCATGCTGGGTGATACGGCGGTTGCGGTACATCCAGAGGATGAACGCTATCGCCACTTGATCGGCCAGGAGGTTGAACTGCCCCTGACCGGGCGTCGCATCCCGATTATCGCCGATGACTATGTTGATCCTGAATTTGGTACAGGTATGGTCAAGATTACGCCCGCACATGATCC
Organism: uncultured Spirochaeta sp.; assembly: GCA_964509515.1. Lineage (GTDB taxonomy): Bacteria > Spirochaetota > Spirochaetia > DSM-27196 > DSM-8902 > Spirochaeta_B. The sequence continues at coordinate 3,491 of CAZDYA010000036.1, read as the reverse complement.
TAATGACTACGAGATGGCTGCCCGGCATGATCTTGAAAAGATGAATATCCTGAATCCTGACGGCACTCTGAACGAGAACGTGCCGACGGCGTATCAGGGGATGAAGGTTATTGATGCCCGCAAGGCGGTGGTGCGTGATCTGGAGGCTCAGGGGTTTTTTAGTCACGACGAACCGCACAAACATCAGGTTGGCCACTGTTACCGTACTGGAGTAGTGATTGAGCCCTATCTGTCTGAGCAGTGGTTCGTAAGAATGCGGCCGCTGGCCGAGCAGGCCTTGCAGGTTTGGAAGGACGGTAAAATTCGCTTTTACCCCAAAAAATATGAAAACACCTATACTCACTGGTTGGAGAATATCCGTGACTGGTGCATCAGCCGGCAGTTATGGTGGGGACACCGGATACCGGTTTGGTACGATGATGAAACCGGCGAGGTTCATGTTTCCACAGAGGATTTGAATTCACCCGAAGAAATCGCCCGTCGCGGCGGCAAGCGGCTCCGTCAGGATGAGGATGTATTGGATACCTGGTTCAGCTCATGGTTGTGGCCCTTTTCAACCCTGGGTTGGCCGGATGAGACTCAGGATTTGCAGGATTTCTTTCCTACCTCCGCTCTGGTAACCGCCTATGACATAATCTTTTTCTGGGTGGCCAGAATGATCATGGCTTCGACCCAGTTTATGGATAATGTTCCCTTCCGTGATATTTACATCACCAGCCTGGTGCGTGATATCAAGGGACGCAAGATGTCCAAAAGCCTGGGCAACGGCATTGATCCCCTGGAAATTGTTGGTGAATACGGGGCTGATGCGCTCAAGTTTACCTTGGCCTTTATGTGTGCGCAGGGTCAGGATATCCTGATTGATAAAGAGAGTTTCGGGCTGGGCAGTCGTTTTGCCAATAAAATATGGAACGCTACCAGGTATCTATTGATGAACCTAGAAGGTCGCAGCTTGCTGGCCTTTGATCAAATTGAGTTGCAACCCGTGGACCGCTGGATATACCATCGTCTGAACGAGACGGTGGCAGCTGCGCATGATGCAATGGCAGTCTATCGCTTTAACGACGCCTGCCAGGCTGTATATGAGTTCTTCTGGAATGACTTCTGCGACTGGTATGTAGAGGCTAGCAAGCTTAGCCTGTTCGGAGGCGATGATGATGCAGCACAGGCCGAGAAGGACCGGGCTGTCAGTCTGTTGATGTATGTTCTGGAAGAGAGCATGCGCCTGTTGCACCCCTTTATGAGTTTTATTACCGAAGAGATATATCAGAAGCTTCCGGCCTTGCAGCCAGCCGACGGCTCGGCCGGCGGCGGCTTGTTGGCCACGGCGATGTTTCCGAAGCTTGATGAAAGCCGGCAGGCCGCAGCCGCGGCAGCGGATTTTTCCGCGCTGCAAGAGGCCGTTCGTCTGGTGCGAACCTTGCGCAGCGAATTCGCCCTGCCGCCCGGCGCCCGCATCCGCTTTACCATCGAGGTGGACGCGGACTTTGCGCCGGCCGAATTTCTTGCCAGCCATATCGCCATGATCGAAATGTTTACCCGCGCCGAAGGTGTGCAGGTTATTACCCATGAGCAAGGTGTTGCCGCCATCGATGACAAGGCCGGAGCAGTTCGTCTGGTCGGCAAGGGATTTCAGTGTCTTGTTTATGTGCGCGACCAGATTGATGTTGCTGCCGAGCTAGCCAAACTCAACAAAAATGCCGGCAAGCTAGAGCAGCAACTGGACGGAACCAAGCGCAAGCTGGCTAACAAAGACTTTGTTTCAAGGGCTGTGCCGGAGGTTGTCGAAAAAGAAAGGCAAAAACAGCGCGAATTTGAAGACAAATTGCAAAAAATAAACGAGTATATCAAGGCGCTGGGAGAATAGCGCAAGGGAAGGCAATGCGCAACTGGTTTACGCATGGGATGAAGCGATTTTATGTAATCGCCACCACAACGTTCAAGTACTATATCAAGGAGCGACCTTCGCCCAGCGCTGTGTCCGGGTATCATGGGCGCCGACGTGTGCGCTATCGCGGGCAGGGGGATGACCTGCGCATTATTCAGCACGAGATTGAGTGGATTGAGCGTTTTCGCAAGCATGATCCGTATCATTTTGCTCCCAAGTTGCTTGATGTTTCCATTGAATTTGGAAATGCCTATTACGACACCCAGTATTATCCCTATCCCAGCTTTGCCATGATTCTGCGCCGCAACATGAACGCCAGCTTTTTCGTTCGCCTGCGTTGGAACCTTTTGTTGAAGGGCTTATCCGAAACCCTGTATTCCACCCGCAATTCGCTTGATGTCCCGGATAAATATCTGGATGAAGAGGTTTTTGGTCCCTTGCAGCAACTATTAAAGGAAGTTGTTCCTGATAGCGCTGTTGGCAAGGTGCTATTTGCCCCAGTTCTGCGGGTGAATAGCGAGAGCATGTTAGGCATTGTGCCACTGATTGAGCGTTTGATGGATTTTCCCGAGTTCCGTGAGCGATTGCTTCCCAATAGTCTGCATGCCGTGCATGGGCGTATGTCTCTGGAAAATATTCTTTGTGGTATTCGTGCCCAGCGTATGGTTCTGCTGCATGGGGGTGGTTGCCCTAAAGGCATTTACGGCGATGTTGCCAAGGATATAGGCCGTCTGTATCATGAGTTGCATGGGAATTTGGTTCACTTGCAGGATAGGCAGTATTCGCTCATCCTGATGCTGGTTGAACAGGAGCCGCCGGAGATATCCTTTGAGATGCTGAATACTCGCTTGCGGGATCGATTGGTGGATAATTACGTCATGGTCAGGGAGGCCGCCGAGACATGGGTGCAGCCGGATCACGGCAATGTGCTATATCGTGCCGGCTTTTATGAGGCCATCGAACCCTTGTTTGATATGCAGCGCAAGGATATGCGTCGATCCGAGCAGTTGATGCTGGCTGTTACAGCCGTTTTAAGGCTTAATCAGTGGATGCAGCAGTATCATGCTGACCTATATGAGCAGTTGGAAGTTGAATAATGGTTTATCGTTATGATACGAGACGATCGCGCCGGGCATGGATAATGCGTGCTCTGGTTTTGCTTTTTGCCATGGCGCTTGCAGCGGCGGCGGCCTTTTTGCCTGGGCTGCCCGGTATTGCCGTGATGGCCGGGGCGGGCTTTGCATTGCTCAAACTGCTACGGGCATATCGCGGTTTGTATGCCTCCATCGTGGTGGTTCACGATGAAGGTATTGGCGGGCAGGACCCGGCCGGCAAGTCCATGCGCCTGTTGTATGAAAACATCCGGCGGGCCGGTGTGGCTTGCGATCAGCGCGGACGACGTGTATTCTATGCCTGCAGCAATGATGGACAATTGTTGCAGGTGCCTGATGTTTATGGCAATTTTGATGAAATGTGCGGTGAGCTGTCTCAGCATATCAGGCTGGATAGTCTGCAGTTAATGCCGCAGCAAACAATAGAAGATTTATTAAAGCAGGAAGATGCAGGAGGGGACAGTGTATAAGCCGGTTGATCCAAAAGTCAG
>CAZDYA010000035.1:0-9771 GCA_964509515.1 uncultured Spirochaeta sp. | reverse complement strand
CCACCGACACAACCCAACTAATAAGTGTGTACATAAGTCTGGCGGCAGAATCAAAAAAATCCAGAACTGGCTCGGAAAAGCTATGAGAATTTGTAAAAGCAAGCCCCAAAAGGACTGACAGAACAACGACAGGTAACAAATAGGCCGGTTCCCCAAAGAAAACCATAACAGCGTTGGAGGGGAATATTCTGAATAAAACTTCCTGAATTCCAGGGATCTGCACAGAGGCCGCCTCTGCCATGATTATTGGGATTCTTTGCGGGGACAATACCAGCACCAATAGCGCGCCGATAGCTACGCCGCCCACTGCAGCTACAAAAGTGTATAGCATTGCCTTGATAACAAGGCGCCTCAACTTCATTTCCTTGACCAGGGAATACACCGAAACAGGTATTAACAGAAATAAAAGGGGTATTACAGCATATTGCCCAATATTACTAACAAGCCTTGCCAAAAATGGCATTACTTCACCCTGTGCCAGGCTTACTGGCAAAAAGAGTCCCAAAAGTACACCGATAAACATTCCAGCCACATATCTGACCCAGATTTTCATTTAAACCCCTTGTTATTTTCGCCCGAAAAGCCCTGTCTTTCCTGTAAATTTTGTCCAACGCCACGCTGTTTTCTCTGACTTACCCAGATATTCTTCGAATACATAGGCGCCTAATACTTCTGCCTCTCGAACAGATGAGCGAATCCCCTGAATAACTATGGCCTCATTGGCGTAAGCACGAAACATTCCTTCTATAGTTCTCTGTATGCCTGCCAGCATGCCCGCTGCCGGCGGTGGCAGCACCTCGAGATTATGCTCATTCAGTATGATTGTTAATTCTCCGCTGCCCTGCTGTGTCAAAGCAGATAAGCTTTCACGCAAAACAAAAAGTGTGCCCGCAAACACTTCCATAATAATTTTTTCCAGTTCCCCTGGAGGTATCTGATGGAAGCCCCGATTCTCACCCGGTGGATTAAGCACGAAAATCACCCCTGATAATTGCCCGGCATCGGCCTTGACGGCCTCTACAGCTGAGGCAACTGCCGCCTTCGCAGACAGGGTCGAAGCGTGACGCCAGGGAACTATCATCACTCCCTCTGTCATTGACTGAATTAGCTCATCACTTTCACTATGACCTGTTATTGCAGTTATCACCTGAAAATCGCGGGCGATTGCTTCTTTTATGCAGGAACTCAAGTCCGCAGCGGGGCTGCCCATTATCAGAAGGTACTTTTTCATGATAGCCTATAGTAATCGGCTAGGATAACACCGTCAAGAAACCCTGTCTGGGGAAAGGATGCTACATGAAGATCGCAGTCGGTCAAATTAACCCCTTTATCGGGGATTTTGCAGGCAACAGACAACTAATGTGCCAGGCCACCGCACAGGCCAAGGAAGCCGGGGCCGATATGATTGTTTTTCCCGAGCTTGCCCTTTGCGGCTATCCGCCAATGGACCTGCTGGAGTACCATGGCTTTATTGATACCAATGTCAAGGAATTGGAAACCCTTAAAAGAGCCTTGCCTGCTGATATTGCGGTAGTAGTTGGCTGTGTAATCCGCTCACCCGAAAAAGCCGGCAAACCGATCCAGAACGCAGCAGCCGTTTTGCTGAATGGTGAATGCATCCACATGCAGGCCAAGACCCTGCTACCCAGCTACGATGTATTTGACGAGGCCAGATATTTTGAGCCCGCCTCCAGCAGATCAGTATTTTCTTACAAGGACACCGTATTCGGGGTGGCAATCTGCGAAGACTTGTGGTGGGAAAAAACCGATTTTGTCGGCAAGCGCTATCCTGTTGACCCTGTGCGCGAATTGACTGACAGCGGAGCGCAAATCATCATCTGCCCATCAGCAAGCCCTTTTTCAACGGGCAAGATGGATACCCGCAAGAGCATCCTGAAAGCCATTGGCGCCCGCGGAGTGGCCGTAGTTTACTGCAACCTGGCCGGCGCCAACGACAACTTGATCTTTGACGGACATAGCCTGGTTTCCAATAATAACGGCGACATAATTCACCAGTGCGCAGGCTTTTCAGCTGATCTTGGCCTGACACATATATTCAGTGAAACTCCAGTAGTAGCTCAGGCGGACCGGGATGACATGGAGGACCTGCATTCCGCTCTGGTCGTAGGCATTGCTGACTATCTCAAGAAAACCGGCCACCGCCGGGCCCACCTTGGCCTGAGCGGAGGAATCGACTCGGCCCTGGTAGCGGCCTTGGCTGTCGAGGCGCTTGGCCCCGAAAATGTTCATTGCTTTTTCCTTCCCAGCGAGTTTTCCAGCCAGGAGAGCTATGAAGACGCCGAGGATACCGCTCGCCGTCTGGGTGTCAAATTCGATGTCCTTTCAATAAAAGAGTCCGTCGCCGCCTGTGAAAATGGCTTGGCAGAGGTCTTTTCCGGCACGGCGCGTGACACTACCGAAGAAAACATTCAGGCCAGAATCCGGGGTGTGCTACTGATGGCCTACTCCAATAAAACCGGCTCATTATTACTTACGACCGGCAACAAATCCGAGTTGGCCGTTGGCTACTGTACGCTTTACGGCGATATGTGCGGCAGTCTTTCGGTAATCGGTGATGTCTTAAAAACACAGGTTTATGAACTTTGCCGTTGGATTAACCGCCGAAAACCGCTTATCCCGGAAAGAATTCTGACCAAGCCACCTTCGGCCGAACTGCGCCCGGATCAAAAGGACCAGGACAGCCTGCCGGAATATGACGTTCTGGATGTCATCCTGACACGCTATGTTGTACAAAACAAAAGTGTCGCTGAGATTGTACAAGAAGGTCTGCCTGAGCAGATCGTTTTGCAAATAATCAAACTGATTGCCAATGCAGAATACAAGCGCCGCCAGGCGCCGCCGGTTCTCAAGATTAGCGAGAAGGCCTTTGGCACTGGCCGCCGCATTCCTTTGGCGCGGGCATTCTTTGAACCAGCGTCGTGAACCTACAAATAGTCTACATCAAAGCGAACAGTTAATGAGACCGAAGGAACAAAGCCCTGAGGATATTGTCCAACCGAAGGTCTTAACTGTACCGACAGCTGATTATCCCAAGCATATTCAAAATTTAACGAGACAATACTAAACAATTCGTAGCTTGCCCCGGTAGCCGCATAACTGCCACTGATTAAATCTACCGATGTATTCTTTCCCATAATCTCAAAAATGAAATCTGCCGCAAAACCCTTATTGGATTGAAAGCCAAGGATTCCACTGCCCCAAATGACCCCGGGACCATATGGGCTGGAGATCGCCATGCCAGTACTGTTTTGACCTGTGCCAACCCGCTGAATAAATCGACTAAGGGCATATTCATCAGAATAGCTTCCCCATTTACTGCTGGTCCACCCAGCTTCAAGCTGAACCGTCGAGACACCATCCGGTGAGACAACGACCACCTTGCCGCCGCCAATAACAGCCCCATGCAGACCAAGGATTCCCCAGCCATCCGGAGGACTTTGAACTCCTCCTTGTAGATAGAGCTCAAGCCATGGTGCAGGCGCAAACGTCACATCACCAATCAACTGAGTATTGGTGTAGGGCGAATTGGCACTCACCCAGGGGACCAGCGGTAGATAATTCTGAAAATCAACTGAATTATTGGGAGCAGCCACCATGCTCTGTCCCCCTATGCCTATTCGTGCCTTGCCCAGAAAGGCTTCTGCATAGTGCAGTACATAAACAATGGTTGTCTCGCCAAAATCATAATTTGAGGGGAAACTGCTGTCACTCACATCGCCCTTGCCTGCCTCTCTGGAAGAGATAACAGCACCAACATGAGAAGTTTTCAAAAACGAGCCCCTAGTCGCCAAACGAACCCCGTCAAAATAGGGAACCTCGCTACTGGCGCACAGGCTGTTAAGACCTGTGCCCAGATGAACCGGGAAGCGGCCCAGGGTAATATCACCATAGCCAAAGGGAATATTTAACAAAACCCGGGTAAAGGCATCGCCATCCAGGGGAACGGTAACCTGGTCGGTTGGAATGGGCAGGTTGGTGAACTCCTGCCCGCCACCATATCCCCTGACCAGTCCTGCCGTAACCTGAATACTGGGCTGTCCCGAGTACCCAAAGCGCAAATCATATTGCAGAGGGTGGGTTACCAGAGCATAGTACTCCCGGGGTGTCATGGAATTAAGCGGTGAATTTAAAAAACCTTGCAAGGAAATCTTCTGGCGCAGGCCGATTGCCGCATCCTCGTGTCGCCGAAATTCCAGAACCTCCAACTCATCCTCGATGCGAAACCGCAATTCCTGAATTGCCTCCAGATCTGCATGTGGTTTGATTCGTTCCAATTCCTGAAGGGGATCCTTGACTTCCACGGCCTCGCCTTCTTCATCGTCTCCGGGAGGCGGCCAAACCAGAACCCTGATTATCTCGGCGGGCTCTTCTTCTACCTTCTCCGGCTGATTTTCCTCTGTTCGCTTGGCCTTCTCACGCTCCAACTCAGCCTGAATCTCGACCTTTAATTCCTCCCAGCGTTCCACCCGCAGCTGCAGATTCTGCTCTTTTTCCATTACGATGGAGTGCAACTGCATCAAACTCCAATGAAGATCGGCTTCTCTAACCGGATAAGAGACCGAAGGCATTACCAAGCCAAACTCATAATATAAATTCTGAACCCGTTGAACGGCTTCTGCATCCCTGTCATATAAGTTGCCTGCCGAGAGCCCCAAAACTGTAGCTAATAGCATTATCAACACAAATATCTGAATACGCGTATAACTCATTCTTCCTCCTTCAGGGCAAAAAATGACCTGCTCCCGACTGCTATATGCTCCTATACTCTTCGGCGTACAATGGCTTTCAGATTACGCTCGTCCTTACTTTTCTGTCTAGCCAATACATGCTACATATACTATCACGTTATGCGAACACCTTCACAATTCATTCAATCATTCTTGTTTATTACATGCTTCTGTGTAGGCGTATTGGGACTTGGCCTGATTTCTGGCTGTCCATCCCCATCCCCCGTCACAGAATCCCGTCTTATGCTGGGCACCAGTATCACCATCAGCCTGCACGACAAGGCACCCAGGAGTATCTTTGAAGAAATATGGACCCTTGTTCAGGATATTGAAAGCCGCATGAGTATAAACGCAACGGCCTATGACACCACTGAACTAATGCAAATCAACCGTTCTTCCGGGCAGCAGGGAGTCAAGGTCTCTGACGACACCCTTGAAGTAATAAAAGAAGGCATCAGGATAGGGCATCTTTCCGACGGGGCCTTTGATATTACAATAGCCCCCTTGGTTTCCCTATGGCAGATTGGCCAGGACGCGCCCGCCATACCAGGCGAAGAAGAAATAAGCGCCATTCTGCCGCTGATCGAATATAGCAAAATTCAAATTGACTCCGAAGGACAGGTATTTCTACCGCATGAAGGTATGGGGATAGATTTGGGCGGGGTGGCCAAGGGTTATGCCGCTGGAAAAATCGCAGAACTACTAAAATCAAGGGGCATATCCCACGCCCTGCTGGACTTTGGTGGTGACATCGCCGCGGTCGGCAGCAAGCCCAATGGCAGCCCGTGGCGCATCGGAATACAGGACCCGGCGGCCAATCGGGGCATCTTATTGGGAATCATTGAGATTGCGGACCAGTCTGTGGTCACATCCGGTGTCTATGAAAGGTATTTTTTTCTTGACGGTATCCGCTACCATCATATCCTGGATCCCGACCAAGGATATCCGGTAAGAAACGGGCTGACCAGCGTAACAGTAATAACCAAAGACCCTGCTACTGCCGACGCCCTCTCGACAGCCGCCTTTGTGCTTGGCTTGGAAAAGGGTACTACCTTGATCGCATCAATCAATGACACCGAAGCAATCTTTGTTTACGAGGATAAACAGGTATTTCTGACCGACGGTTTGCAGGATATTTTTGAGCTTACCTCAGAAGAGTATGCTATTTCGCCTTCCGCTTATCGCGAATAAAGATGGTTTTGCCGGGAGCGTTTTTATCACTGATCTCATTTATTTCGAAAAGACCTATCGCCTTCACCAGATCACCAAGCTTCTTGTATCCATAATTTCTAGGATCAAATTCAGATGATTTATTTGCCAGATTCAATCCGATAGTCGCCAAGTGTGACCAACCATTCTCATCGGCCGAATCCTCACAGGCATTTCGCAGCAAATTCACCAGCCGCGAATCCTGGCGCAATTCTCTGGCCTGCTTTGGAGTTGTCTCTGGACTCCTGGAATCGTCCTCGGCAGCGTCTGCATTCTTCTTGCGCAATATTTCTATATAAATGAATTTGTCGCAGGCCGCCACAAAGGCTTTTGGTGTCTTTTTCTCGCCAAAACCATAGACCTGTAGCCCGGACTCCCTGATTCTGGCACAAAGTCTGGTATAATCACTATCGCTGGAAACGATACAAAACCCATCGAGGTTACCGGCATAAAGGATATCCATGGCATCAATTATGAGCGCGGTATCAGTGGAATTCTTGCCTGTAGTGTATCCAAACTGCTGTATCGGCTGAATGGAATATTCATTCAAAACCTCTTTCCATGATTTTAAATTGGGATTGGTCCAATCGCCGTATATCCGCTTGATACTCGCTCGTCCATAATTGGCGATCTCTTCCATCAATCCTTGAATTACCGATGCCTGGGCGTTATCGGCATCAATCAGCACGGCTAATCTTTTTTGACTGTCATTATTGTTCATACGATGTTATTCTATGATCTGATCACAACTTATACAAGCATCAGTCATGGATATGATCGATAAATGGAGATCAAATGTTTTTGGCCAGTTCCATAATTGGACTATTGATAACCTACGCTGCCATCTTCCTGCTTTTATACGGCGTGCACTTGTTACACAAACGCGGATTACCTGCCACCGCCACCCGCAGTATTATTCAAATTGGCGTAACCAACTGGTGGTTTATGGCCAGGATATTCTTAACCTCGCCGATCTGCGCGCTGATCGGGCCATTATCGTTTGTCCTCATAACATTCCTGCTTTACAAGTACAACCTGATACGTGCCATAGAGCACCCCGAAAAAAGAAAGAACCTTGGAATTATCTACTTTCCAGCCGTTACTGCGGTCATTACCCTGGCAGCCTATATTGATTTTATTCCCATGGCGGCTGCAACCACCGGCATTCTTATTCTAGGTTGGTCAGATGGATTGGCCAGCTTGATTGGCCAGCACTTGCCCGCCAGCCGACCAGGAATACGAGCCTTTTTTCGCAGAACATTTTCCACCCCAGCAGGGAACAAGACCCTTGGCGGAACATCCGCCCTGTTCTTCTCGGCGGTGGCGATCGTTATCCTGGTGCTGCGCATCGACACTCAAATGGCCTGGCAGCATATTCTACTATCAGCAATGCTGGTGGCCGGCACTGTTACGGCCGCGGAGCTGGGAACTCCGCGCGGGTTTGATAATATTACGGTTGCTCTGTTTTCGACTGCTACAACCTGGTGGCTGATGCTCCGTTTTAATCCAAATATGCCGGATGCTGCCAGCTCCGCAGACCTGCCTGCCGGCATTCTGGCTTTTATATTTGTCGGGGCGGTAGCGTTTGCCTTTTTGCTCTGGCGCATTCGCGCGACAACCCGGCGAGGCGCCCTGATAAGCGGTTTCTTTACCATAGTAACTGCCATGTCCGCTGGCTGGCCTGTATCACTGGTTGTAGTCGCTTGCCAAGTGGCCGACGGCTTAATCGCCCACCGCCGCAGAGCATCCACACGCGCCGCCATCGCCACCGGCATACCAGCTGTTCTGGCCTTATGGTACAGCGCCTCTGGTAATATCATTTTGCTATGGGCAATTGCTGCGGCCGTTTGCGCCAGCGCAACCGATTCCATCGCCGGGTCACTGGGGAAAAAATTCGGAGGAACCGTCTATCAGCTACCATTCTTCCGGCCGGTCCCGGCCGGACGCGGCGGAGGGGTCAGCCTGGCCGGCACCCTCTTCGCCATTGTAACTGCAGCGATCGGCGGCCTGTTAGCCCATTTCCTTGTTCCCCAGACCTCATGGCAGGTCGCCGGCATCATCGCGGGCAGTGCCCTGTTCGGATCGCTGCTGGATAGCTTTCTGGGGGCCACCATACAGGCTGAATACCGCGACCTGCACACCGGCGAACTGACAAGCACCCCGGGCAGCCATAATCCGCTTGTTAGGGGCATCCACCATATCCGCCCTGATGTAATAGACTTCCTGTCATCTACCGGCGCGGTTGCTTTCTGTTTTTTGCTTTGCTGGTTTTTTGTTCAATCACCAAGCCTGCTTCATTAGGCGATTGTTCCTCAGGCGATTATCCCTCGCCGTCCTCGGTGTTTACCGGCTTCGATTTTTCCGCCTTCACCTGTTCCCCAGCCAAGGCATTCATATCTTCTTCGGTAAATACACGATCGATATCCAGAATGATAATAAAGGTCTCATCTTGTTTGCCGATCCCCTTGATAAATCTGTTGTTGATAGAAGTTCCAATTTGCGGCGCGGCTTCGATAGTCGTCGAATCCAAATCTATGACCTCTTGAACCGAATCGGCCAATGCACCCAGCACCACCGGCTCGCCATTAACTTCTATTTCCATTACAACAATTGATGTATCTATGGTCTTCGGGGTTTCATCCATATCAAATTTCAATCTGAGGTCAACTACCGGAACGACGCTACCACGCAGGTTGATGACACCACGCATAAAATCCAGGGTTCTTGGCACCTTGGTGATCCTGGTGTACTCCAGCACTTCCCTGACCCGATGAACCTCAACCCCATACTGTTCATCTTCCAAAGTAAATGTCAGCAGCTGAACCTTATTCTGAATTGCCGTATCGCTCATATATTGCCTCCCGGATTCAAAGTCTCTTCCTGTTTAAGTATATAATGAAATCAATCAAGAATCCAATGAATACAGATTTTGTTTGCCGGACGAATAGCTGCCCGCAGTGCTCATAGTTGTCGGCCATCCTCCAGCTTGGCCAGGAAACGCTGGGCGTCCCTGCCCTCCAAACCTTCTTCTTCCATGGCGTCCTCACTTGATTTACCAGCTAACATGGCCTGCAGCGCGGCAAACTCCCTTGCAGAAAACGATACCGCGCCCCGCCGATGTTCCTCGAAAGCCTCTACCGCCAGCGGACATACTTTTTTGGCAATCTCGAGCATTATCTCGGCATAAGCCCTTATCTCGTACTGAGCGTGTGGGTCCAGCCGCAACCGCAAAAAGTGCAACAAGTTATGCAAATCAATTTGCCAATACCACTCGGTATACATACTCAATGGAAGATTTATTCGCGCCAGCTCCCTTGCCAAACCATGGCCAATAAGCTGCTGGTAGGAATGATAGGCAACCTGTTGCCCCTGCTCCAGGGTTGCAATTATCTCGGCGGCTTCCTTGGGACTGACTGGTTCATCATTGCGTCCCTGCTTGTTATCAGTGCTCTGGCTGGCTACCTTCTCGGCCTCGGGAAGATAAAACTCATCCTTCATCACGGAGTAGCGGCCAGAAATTTCGTTTAAGCGTGCTGTTCGGTGCCTTACCCATTGGCGGGCCACGAAAACCGGCATTTTGGCATGAAAGGTAAAAACCACTTGTTCAAAAGGCGAGGTATGCTCATTTCTTAGCAAATATCGGATAAGCCCGGCATCTTCCCGGACCGTCTTGGTTCCTTCGCCATAAGAAACACGGGCCGCCTGCACAATGCGATCATCGCCGCCCATGTAATCCACTAATCTGATAAAACCCTTATCCAGAACAGGGTACTCCTTGTCCAGGATCGCTTCTGCCGAAGCAACTATTGAATGT
>CAZDYA010000034.1:1325-9860 GCA_964509515.1 uncultured Spirochaeta sp. | reverse complement strand
GGATATGGGTAGTCAAAGGAGGCCGCTGGAACCGGCAGGAAATCCGGACAGGTAGATTCAAGCCAGTTGCTATTGGTGGTATTAAAGCCCTGCAGAATCTGCCATGAGTGCTCATAGTGTTTTTTCATGTCAAAGGAATGTTCATAGAGGATGTCGGCAAAGAGGGTTAAGGCGGCGGCGTCCCTTGCGAAAAACTGCTTGCTGCCAGAGAAATTAAGCTGGGAGTGGGAAAATTGACCATGGCGGTCCATGGTATGATTTAAAGCAAAGAAAAGCTCATGTGCGCGCTGGAGCAGGCCAGGCCGGTTAAGGCACCTTGAGGCCACGATTAGAGCAATTCCTGTGAGGCTGTTGGCGTCGGTTAATATCGTGCTATCAAGTTGCGGTCTTACATGCTTGGCACGGAAATTTCTGATCTGTTCAAGCAGATGATTTATTCCAGCTGGATTATGCAGTAAATGGCATGAGCGGATGATATGGTAGCGGCTGTCATTTTCCTGGCTGTTTTCCTTGTGCGTAGGTTGGGCATCAACGAAGCTGAAAATGCTATGTAGCAGCTTTCTTTGTTCATGGCTGATCGAGGCGGTTAGATCCTGCACGGACCATAAGGTTCCTCCCCCTTCAACATTATCTACATCAGCGTCAATGGCGGAGCCGTAGCATTCGCCAACCCGAAAGTCCCTTTCCAGGCATCGTAGCACCCCAATCGCAACAAAGCCATATCCATTGCCGGGAAAAATTTTCTCTGCCAGGCTAAAGACCCATAAATGCATTGCCTGATCAATCAAAAGTTTTTCGAAGTATGGCAATTGCCATTCATTATCCTTGCAGTAGCGAAAGAAACCGCCGTGAATATGGTCATGCAGGCCTCGGCAGGCCATGGCGTCCAGGGTTGTCTGAATTACATGAGCAGCTTCTTTGGAAGGGGAGCAACAGTAGCGGTATATAAGAAAAAGCAGGGTGGAATGGGGAGGGTACTTGCTACCCGTGCCAAAACCACCATTAGCTTCATCAAAGTCTTCCAGGATAGCCTTGATTGGATCTGTTTCATACTCGGCCGCATGAGGGGGGCCATTTTTGCTTATTGAAAAATGGGAAAGATTATTTGAATTCCTGCGAAAATAGCTGAGAGCCTGGGGGATGATGCTAAGAAGGCCTTTTTCCGTTTCGCTGTCTTCTGCTGGGGCATAGGAGAAGGCCAGAAAAGGCTTTAGATCAGGCGATAAAAAGACGTTTAAGGGCCACCCTGCATTCCCGGTAGTTGCTACCATAAAGTCCATCAGATACTGATCAATATCAGGACGCTGTTCCCTGTCAACCTTGATAGAAATGAAGTTTCCATTTAGCAATTTGGCTACCACGGGGTCGGTAAAGGTTTTATTAGCCATTACATGGCACCCATGTGAACTTGAGTAACCAACTGAAACGAACAGCAACTTTTTCTGCTGACTGGCGGCCTTTAGCACCCCTGGCGACCACTCTTGCCACCAAACAGGGTGACCGGCGTGTTGCCTGAGATACTTGGAATTTGCCTTTGTCAGTGCGTTCTCGTTTAAGGCCATATAACAAGCATAGGAGACCATATGCCGCCTTGCAAGGATGGTATGCATCTTTTTACTTAATTCGTATTGGATTGTTTGTTGTGCGAAGATGCCATATGAAATATTATTGATTATGGATTTTCAGGTTTTTATTGTGGTTCTGATGATTGGGGGTTGGCTGTTTTCGCGTGCGCTAAGCAAAATGCGCCTGCCGTCCATTCTTGGAATGGTGATTTTCGGGATTCTGCTGGGTATTGTTGGCGCACAATATATTCCACAGTTGGCTTGGGATATTGAGCCCTTTGTGAAAAACCTGGCGCTGGTCATAATCCTGCTACGCGCTGGCTTGGGAATTAAGCGCCAGGCTTTGAATTCGGTTGGAAAAACTGCCTTGTTAATGGCATTACTGCCATGCACCATTGAAGCACTTGTGCTAGCCCCTCTGATAAACATGGTTTTTGGGTTGGGCTGGATGCCTTCTTTGGTTGCAGCCTGGATGCTGTCAGCAGTTAGTCCGGCAGTCGTGGTGCCTTCCATGCTGGAAATACAGGAGAAAGGAATCGGACAGCGAAACTCCCTGCCGGTTTTGATATTGGCAGCAGCATCGGTGGATGATGTTGTTGTTATTACCATGTTTTCGGTGTTTCTTGGGATTGCAGTTAGCGCGCAGGGTAGCGGAATGATGGCTGGTTCCATGGCAAGAGTAGCAGCAAGGATTGCGACTGTCCCGTTTTCTCTTATAGGCGGAATTGCAATCGGGGCGGTCTGTGGGTTGCTATTATCCTGGTGGTTTTCCAGGCATCATGAGCGAATTCGGGCTACCGAGAAGGTGCTATTGTTGCTTGGAGCAGCTTTTTTCCTGCTAGAGGTTGGCAATATTATTGCTGTTGCTGCTTTGCTAGGTGTAATGACCGTCGGCTTTGTGCTGCTGGAAAGAACCAACAATGTTGCGTCCGAGCTGGCCTCCAAGCTTTCCAAGGTCTGGATTCCGGCAGAAATTGTTCTTTTTGTATACATTGGTATGCAACTTGATCCGGCAGTTGCAATGTCAACCGGATGGAAAGGGCTGGCCGTAATCTGCTGTGGCTTGTTTGCCCGGAGCATTGGTGTGCTAGTTGCCTTATCTTTTGATCGTCGGTTTTCTTTTATCGAGCGTTTGTTTTGTGTTGTTGCCTATTTGCCGAAGGCAACAGTTCAGGCAGCTTTGGGAGCAGTTCCTTTAGCTGCTGGTTTGGCCGGTGGCGATGTTATTCTGTCGCTGGCTGTTATAGCTATCCTGTTTTCGGCTCCCATTGGCCTGATACTGATTCGTTTAGTATCAGGTAAAATGCCGGTCGAGGGTGTTGCAGGTGATCGTCGAAACGCATAGCAGGAGAGCGCGAATGCAGTTAAACGCAGTAAAAGCAGATATTACCACCTTGATGGTGGATGCCATAGTGAATGCAGCTAATAACACGCTGCTTGGTGGGGGTGGAGTTGACGGAGCCATACACCGTGCAGCAGGGCCAAAGCTGCTTGAAGAATGCCGCCAGCTGAACGGCTGCTCTACGGGGGATGCCAAAATTACCAGCGCTTATGCCTTGCCAGCGCGTTGGGTCATTCACACGGTTGGACCTGTCTGGCAGGGTGGCGAACAGGGGGAACCTGAGTTGCTGGCATCCTGTTATCGCGAGAGCCTGAGACTGGCCAGTGAGTATGGAATCAGGACGGTAGCCTTTCCGGCGATAAGTACCGGGGTATATCGCTTTCCACCCGATTTGGCAGCCGAAATTGCTGTTGATACTGTGAAAAAAACAGTTTCGGTCAGCGATTATATTGGTGATGGCCTTAAGGAAGTGGTTTTTTGCTGTTTTTCCAACGAAGATCTAAATACATATCAAAGGCTATTAGGTTTTTGATTGCTCACAATTATTTTTGATCCATTCGATATATTGTTCGAAAACCAGGGGCTTGGCATATAACCAGCCTTGGCCTAGTGTGCAACCCTTTCTTATAAGGTAAGCCTGTTGAAAATCCGTTTCGACCCCTTCGGCCGTGATTTGCATTTCAAGTGACTTTGCCATTGATATGATGGCATCGACAATGGGAGCCTCGGGTTTTGATTCATTTATCTGCATAATGAAACTGCGGTCGATTTTTAGATTATGAGCCTTGAGCCTATGAAGATAACTCAAGCTCGAGTAGCCGGTGCCGAAATCGTCTATTGCAAGCCTGAAACCATTCTTTTGTATCATTTCCAGGTTTTGGTGTACCAAGGGGTTTTCGTTCATCACGATTCCTTCGGTTATCTCAAACTCAAACTGATCATTGCTGATCTGATCAGCTAACATGATGGGATGCAGGTATTCGGAAAAATTACTATCATTAAGGTCTATTGGTGACAGATTAATGGCAAAGCTGTGTTTGCCCATGGCATCGGGGAACCGTTTGCATAGTTCTGTGGCCGTCCTCACCGCTTCGTTGACTACCCAGCGAGTGATATCACTGATGATTCCGGCTTCTTCGGCCAGTGAAATAAATACATCCGGACCGATGGGACCAAAGCGCCGGCTTTCCCATCGCAAGAGGACTTCGCAACCATGGCACAAGCCGCTTTTAAGCTCGATCTTGGGATGATAGACCAGGTAGAGTTCTTCGTTAACAATCGCGTTGCGCAATTCTTCTATCAGGGAGAATTTTCTGGCCTCGGCCCGGTGATGTGACTCATCAAAAAAGGACACCAGCCCTGGTTGGTTTCGCATGCGAGAGAAGCTGGCCATCAGATTGGCAACCAGCCTTTCGGTGGTCGTTCCATCCTGGGGGAAGCGGGTAATACTGACTCCAGCTTGCAGACTGATCGTTCGGCCTTCAAGCGATATTGGTTTTTGGGCAGTCGCCAGAATCTGTTTTCCTGTTTCATCAAGTTCAAGAAAATCAGTTGTTTCGCACATGAAGATAAATACCGTGCCTGTATATCTTGCCGCGATGATTTTCCCGTTTCCGATTTCTTTTAGCCGTTTGCTAAGGATGGCGAGTAGCTCATCGGCAAATGAAGTTCCCTGGAAGCTGTTGATTCTGGCAAATTGAATAAGCTTAAGGCCAATGAGGCTGAAATGATCAGATGATGAACGCTGGTGGTTGATTTTTTCCTGGATGATTTGCTCCAGCCTGGCGCGGCTTGGCAGGCCGGTGGTTTCATCAATATATGCAGCCTGATATAAGTGTTTTATTACCAGGTGTTGATAAATTACCGAGAAGATTCCCAAAACGGTTGCTACCGACATGATGACCAGATATGGCCAGACAAAGTCGGGCTTGTTTAGATATGACGCCGGGCCGTGGTTGCCCAGCAGAATGCTGGCGCCGCCGCCGACCAGAATGAACAAAGGAACCAGAATGCCGCCGCGCAGACCGAGTATGTAGTATAAAATTGTGTAGCCAGAAATTAGATAGAAAAAACCTAGGCCACGGTGACCGCCGCGGTTAACAATCATGCCAAAAATCAGGATCAGTACAGCCACGGCAAAAATGGCGCGGGCTGAACTTAAAAGTCTGGTAGTCCAAAAGACCACAAGACCTGCGATAAGCAGTGAAACATAAATGATTTGAGTGCTTGCCAGAAAATAGGCATGGACCTTGAAGTCGCCGATAATATTGAACGGGTTGGCGACCAGACTGGCCAAACAAACCGTGTACAGGGCAATCAATGTAACTCTGGTTTGCAGAGGAACCGAGTCCTTCTCGGGCCTGGCATAAAAGAAAAATGATTGTATTCTCTGGGGCCACCGAAGTTCATGATCGATCATGTTACTAGTATTGCGGACAAATTGCATATCGACAAGCGTTTTTGGTTTAAATGCGGAAGGCCAGCATTACCATGTCGTCGCGTTGCTTGTTTCCAGCGGCGTAATCTTGCAGGTCGGTTTCGATTGCAGCTACTTGCTTACTCAACTGAATGTTTCTGAGACTTTCCAGCAGCCGTAGAAATCTATGGCGGCCATACGAGAAATTTCGCTCGCCACCGTTTTGATCAAGCAGTCCATCGCTAAGCAGGTATATGGTATCCCCTGGTGATGTTTGGATAGAGAAACTGTCAAAACGTGTATGTCCATGACGCCGGATTTGGCCTATTCCGCGACTGCTACCGGGGTAGTATTCGGGTTTGCCATTGGCGGGTAGTAGATAGAGTCCAAGATGAGCCCCTGCAGCATGCAGGCGCCTGGTGTCAGAATCTACGTAGACCAGGATAATATCAAAGCCATCGCGGATTACGTTGTTCGCGGAATTGCGGTGCATTGATTCCAGCGTGAGGGTGTGGATTGTGGCTAGAACGTTTTCCGGTTTTTCGGGATCATGAGCGGAAGCTTCGCGGTCAAGCAGGCTGGTTGCCATCATCGACATAAGGGCGCCAGGAACCCCGTGTCCGGTGCAGTCGCCAACTGCCAGCCAGCCTCTGCCTTTGCCATTCGATTGGCACCAGAAGAAGTCTCCCCCGACTGTATCCCTTGGTTTCCACAGGCTTATATGCTCTCTGACTATGCGGTTGATCTCCTGGTCGCTTGGCAGCAACGAGGTTTGTATTAGCCGGGCGTAGGAGATGCTCTCCATTATCGCCGTATTTCTATTCTGCAGTTCGGCTGTACGTTCTGCTACCCTTTGATTCAGGGTCTGGTTTAGTTCTTCGGTTTCGCCTAGGCTGCGGGCGAAGCGGGTGGCAAGGTGAACGGATACAATAATGACCAAGGCAGGAAAGGCATAGGCAAAGTACATAACCATGCGGAAAAACCCAAAGCCAAAGGCCAGTATATCGCGGGTACCCAAGATAAAGACCGGGGCGATAGCCAATGCCATAAAAAAACCCTTGTGCCGGTCCTTTCTGAAAAGCTTGATCAGCTGAATACTCAGGTCGATTGGTATAAGCAAATAGATGGCCAGAAAGACCTTTCTGGCAGCCAAAATATCGTAGCGTGTCGGTGATAAAAGAATAACAAGGGAGGCAATGCCCGGTAATACCAGGGTAAGCAGTTTTCTTGCTTGTGAGGGCTTTTGGGTTGAATAGTAATGGAAGAATAGAGATATCATTGGCGCCATAAAGAGCAGTGCGCACTGGGTGATCTTAAAGACTGTGTTGCTGTTGTAAGGAATCGCCCCGTAGATGTGCTCGTAGTATTGAACGGTCAGGGTTACGGAGGCCAGAAACGACAGGATGGAAAAGATGAAATATGATTTTTCCGACCGTCTTTTCCAATATAACAGGGAAAAAAAGGCAGCAATAAAAAGCAACAGGAAAGAAAAAGCGTGCAAAAGGTGAATAAGCAAAAAATCAGAAAGCAGTTGTCGGCGACTGCCGCTTGTTACATCTATGAGTTCCAGTGGTGGGTGTATCCATACCTCGCTATCGTAATATACCCGGATATGGATCGTGTTTTCTGTCTTTAGCTGTGAAGTGCTGATTGGGTAGCTGCGCATTTTTCCCCAACCTGAACGGAAATTGGGGGGTGGGCTGCCGGTTTTGCCAATCAGCATGCCGTTCAGATAGACCTCATCCGAGTTCATGATTTCGCCAGCCTGGAACAGTATCAGTTTTGGCACTTCGTCCGTTACTGTGAAATTTCGACGCAGCCAGAAAAAGCCTGATGGGTTTTGACGGCTGACCAGATCAAAGGCGCAGGGAAGGGTGACCTTTTTCCATTGATTGGCTTGATCCTCGGAGAAGGGATCTGAAGAGTCGTCTTTGAGTATCTCCCACTCACCGTCCAGGGGTATTGACCATTTGTCATGATTGGCTTGGCAGGCTGACAAAGCTAACATTGGCAGAAAGGCTAAAAAGACCAGAGATATTTTCAGCATTTCTGACATTTTAGTTTTGTTCACCTTTGTAAGAATAAACTGGAGGTGATGATTGTGCCAAGGAAAAATTGCAGACTAGTCAATAGAACTTGTGCTATGTTGTTTTCGTGAAAAATTATTATCCTGAAATAGATGTTTCGCTGTGCACACATTGTGGGCTTTGTATACAAGCCTGCGTGGCTCATGCAATTAATCCCGCTACAATGGCAATAAATAGCAACCGCTGTATAGCTTGCAGTCATTGCTCTGCGATCTGTCCTGTCGCGGCAGTAAAATGGCCAAAGGCCAATGATGAGCCGGATATTCCTGCGTTGGCCGATGATGTTGCTGATCAACTTGAGACATTGATAAAACGGCGGCGTAGCATGCGCGTATTTGACAGGCAAGCGGTACCCGAGGGTTTGATCAATCGCATTCTGGAGACGGTGAATCATGCCCCGACGGGAACCAATTCGCGTGGGGTGCATGTTACTGTCGTTCGCGGAGAAGCAGAAATGAAGGCCATGGCCGATTTGACGATGAGCTTTTTTCGCCGAATTGCCAGTTTGTTGCTGGGTCCGCTGGGGCGCCCATTTTTATGGCTCTTTGGAGGGCAGAAAATGGTCAGGCGTATTAAAGGCTATAAAAGGCACATCGATGGATATTTTACCGGCAAGAACATCCTTACCTTTGATGCACCAGTATTGTTTGTATTTTCTGCGCATAGGAAATCAAGTTGCCCCTCGCAGGACGCCGTGATTTGGGCGACGACCGCCAATCTTCATGCTGAAGCCCTGGGCTTGGGAACCTGTTACAATGGATTTATTGTTTTGGCGGCCAGTCTATACAGACCGTTGCGGCGTTATTTGGGTGTGCCGAAGGGCTGCAAGGTTTATTCAACATTTTTAGCTGGCTACCCGGGTTTGAAATATAAAAGGGCGGCACACAGGGCTGCGTGCCGCCATAATTTTGTCAGCAATCAGTCTGTCAGTCACCAGAAGGGCTAACTTTAGCTGCGCCCTGTTTTGGCGCGTGCCTCGTATATCAGCCAAAGGCTGGCCAGAATCACAAGGTTGGGAGCAAGGCTGCCAAGCCATGCAAGGGCATTGGGCTCAAGAAAGCTGTCGTTGGCAATAAATACGATTACCAGTTCAACCGCCCACAAGACAAGAATAATCAGCATGAA
>CAZDYA010000034.1:0-1315 GCA_964509515.1 uncultured Spirochaeta sp. | reverse complement strand
ACCGAGAACAGGCTTAAGAGCAGCAGGCCGCCGGCAATCAGTTTAATGGAAGCGATGACAACCTCTATTGTACCGTTGTTGCCGCCAAACATCTTATCCAGGTCGTTGGTGAATCCGCCTAATCCTTCGGTGGCTCCGGATATCCCTGCAATACCAAGCATTACAAACATAACCCCCAGACTAAGTTGCAGCAGAAAAACCGATCCATATGATTTTTTCATTCCAAATCCTCCATAAATTGGTGTTGTTGCTAGTGTAGCGGAAAAAATCAATCTATGCATGATATTTGTTCAGAATAATTGACAAGAATGAAATTGCGTAATATAGAGAAGATGGATTTGATATAGGAGAAAAAAAGACGATGAGTATGGCGATTGAGCCTTGTTTTGTGCTGCCATTCGGGGCGGCAAAGTTTTCGTCTGTGCTAGCTATCCTTCAGTACCTTGCCTTTCATGTAACAGAGAATTCCCCAACGAATTGATGGTCATGTGAGCGCTGCCTGACAGCGTATTTCGGCTATCAAACATTTGTTGAGGAAAAAAATGAAAATAAATTCACATCTGACGGTCTTTATGCGCCGTCACTATCCGACCATCTCGCGGCAGCAATGGAATGACTGGCGCTGGCAGCTCAGTGCATCAATAAAAACACGTGAGGCCCTGGAGCAGGTGCTCATCCTTGGTGAAAGTGAACGAAAATTCTTTGAGCGCTCAGGTTCTGGTAGGAAATTATCCATAACGCCATATTATTTGAGCCTCCTGAATACCATGAGTGAGGATGATCCTTTGAGACGCATGGTAATACCCAGGCTTGAAGAGCTTTATTGCTCTGACAGCGAGTTGCATGATCCCCTGGCAGAGGACCATGACAGCCCGGTTCCAGGTTTGGTGCATCGCTATCCTGACAGGGTCTTGCTATTGGCCTCGTCGGTTTGCCCTGTTCTTTGTCGTTACTGTACGCGTTCGCGTTTAATGCTCTGTGATTCGCCCGGCAACAAAAATGCTTCAGGAAAAATTGATCAGGCAATTCAATATATTGCAGAGCGGCCCCAAATTAGGGATGTGATCATTTCCGGGGGGGATCCACTGATTATAGGGAACGATCGTCTGGAAGCCATCTTGTCCTCATTAAGGAGGATTCCGCATGTTGAGATGATTCGCATCGGGACCAAGGTACCGGCTGTTCTGCCGATGCGGGTAGATGCTGAATTGTGTCGAATGCTAAAAAAATATCATCCCCTTTATATGAGCTTGCATTTTTCTCATCCCGATGAGATTACGCCAGAGACAAAAATGGCATGTGAGCGATTGGCGGA